>CANGCI010000041.1 GCA_947451995.1 Comamonadaceae bacterium
AGACGTTGAAGATTTAGGGGGCGCAGCCGTCTTTTTGGCCAGCGATGCCTCCAAGTTTGTCAATGGCCACATCCTGTACGTGGATGGTGGTGTCACGGCTACACTCTAAGCAATGAAACCACGACTCCCAACAAGGCTCACTTATGCGCGCACTGATCTGCCACTCCGCCAAAGATTTAAGAATTGAAACCACTGAATTGCCCGCCATGGGGCCGGATCAAGTGCGCGTTAACGTTGCATTTGGCGGTATTTGTGGTTCAGATTTGCATTACTACCAACATGGTGGTTTTGGCACGGTTCGCATTAAGCAGCCCATGGCCTTGGGCCATGAAATTTCCGGCGTGGTGGATGGACTGGGCGCCAACGTGAAGCATCTGACAGTGGGTCAACGCATTGCCATTTCCCCTTCCCGTCCTTGCGGTTCATGCCGCTTCTGCCAATTGGGTCAGCAGAACCATTGCCTCCACATGCGCTTTTTTGGCAGCGCCATGCTCTTCCCCCACATTCAAGGTGCCTTTGCAGAGCAGCTCATCATCGAAGGCTATCAAGCACATCCCATTGGGGCACACCTTAGCCTGTCAGAGGCTGCCTTGGCCGAGCCCTTGTCAGTTGGCTTGCACGCCATTCAACGTGCTGGCGGCGTGTTGGGCAAGCAAGTGTTTGTCTCTGGCTGCGGCCCCATTGGATCCTTGCTGATCGGCGCATTGCGTCGTGCAGGAGCGGCCCGCATTGTGGCCGCCGACATTGCCGACCTGCCCTTGAAGTGCGCTAAAGAGATGGGTGCCGATGAAACCATCAACCTCAAGACGCAACCCGAGTTGCTCGACAGATACAAAGTTGACAAAGGCCAGTTTGAAGCCGTCTTTGAAGCCTCAGGCAGTGAACCCGCTTTGCGTGCGGGCCTGGATGTCATCATGCCGCGCGGCGTGTTGGTCTCTGTGGGCATGGGTGGCGACATGAGCATTCCAATGACCCAACTGGTTGCCAAAGAGGTGGACCTGCGCGGCACCTTCCGATTCCATGCAGAGTTTGCCAATGCCGTTCAATTCCTCAATTCAGGCTTGATCAATGGCAAACCTGTGATCACGGGCATCTTGCCCATGGACAAAGCGGTGGATGCCTTTGAACTGGCTTGCGACAAATCGCAATCCTTGAAAGTTCAAATCGACTTCGAAGCCGCTTGATGAAAAGCCAAATTGACCATTTGGTGGTTGCAGCACACAGCTTGCAACAAGGTGTTGAATGGTGTGAATCCGTTTTAGGTATCACACCGGCAGCGGGTGGTGAGCACGAAAAGTACGGCACGCACAATCGATTGTTCAAAATCGCCACGCCCACTTTTTCAGTGGCGTATTTGGAAATCATCGCCATCAATCCAGATGCTGTCATCGAAAAAAAACCACCCCCTACCAGATGGTTTGATTTAGACAACAAAGCTCTTCAAGCTGAGTTGATCAAATCGCCCAGGCTCATTCACTTTGTGGCCAACACCGAGAACATCCAAGATGCGCGTCATGCTTGGAAGGCACAAAGCATTGATCGCGGCCCCATCATTCACGCTAGCCGTAAGACGCCAAAAGGCTTGCTGCAGTGGCAAATTACGGTACGCACAGATGGCGAGCGTTTGTTCAACGGCACCCTGCCCACGCTCATTCAATGGGGCAAGCCTGAGGCTGCAGATCCCATGAAGTTGCATCCACGCAATCATTTACCTCGCTCTGGCATTTCGCTGAAGAGCTTATCAGTTCAGCATGCAAGCGCTGGCAAATTACAAGATGCTTATGATGCAATTGGGCTTGCCAACATCAGTGTTGCTGAAGGCCCCGCAAACATCATTGCCACTTTGCAAACGCCCAAGGGCTTGGTCACCTTAGAAAGCCTAGGAATCTAAACCATGCCACACTCGCAACAGGGTCAGTCTGGCGGCGAGTCGGCCATCTTGGATGTCCTCATAGTGGGGGCTGGTTTATCGGGCATTGGTGCTGCAAGACATCTGCAAATGCATTGCCCCCAAATCCATTGGTGCATCCTAGAATCACGCGAAGCCATCGGGGGTACTTGGGATTTATTCAAGTACCCTGGCATTCGCTCTGACTCCGACATGTACACCCTAGGCTACGCTTTCAAGCCTTGGGTTGATCACAAGTCCATCGCAGATGGCAAAACCATTCGACAGTACATCCAAGACACTGCCGACGAAAACGGCATCACTCAACATATCAAGCACGGACACGCCGTGACGCAAGCCAGTTGGTCCACGACAGATGCATGTTGGACAGTCACCGCTAAAAAATCTCAGGCCTCTGAACCGGTGATTTTCAAAGCGCGCTTCCTTTACTTTTGTTGTGGCTACTACAGCTACAAAAACGGTCATCAACCCGACTTTCCTGGCCACGCATCTTTTCAAGGCAAATGGGTGCATCCGCAGTTCTGGCCCGATCACCTGAACTACGCCGATCAAAAAGTGGTGGTCATTGGCAGCGGCGCCACTGCAGTCACCTTGGTGCCCGAAATGGCCAAGACTGCGGCGCATGTCACCATGCTGCAAAGATCGCCCACGTATGTGATCGCCAGGCCCGGCGAAGACACGATGTCTTTGTGGTTGCAAAAATACTTGCCTGCGAAGTTGGCCTATCAAATCACACGAACGAAAAACGTGGTCATGGGCATGTTGACCTATCAATTGGCGCGCCGACGACCTGAGTTTGTGAAACGGTACTTGGTCAAAATGGCAGCTCGGCAATTGCGATCTGATCAAACTGCCCAACATTTTTCACCCAACTACAAGCCCTGGGACGAACGTTTGTGTGTCGTGCCGGATGGCGATTTGTTCAGGCAAATCAGGCACGGCAAAGCCAGCGTGGTGACGGACACCATTCAAAGTATTTTGCCCAATGGCATTCAATTGAGCAGCGGGAAAACATTAGAAGCAGACATCATTGTGTCTGCCACAGGTTTGTCCTTGAACATTTTGGGTGACATTCAAATTCAAGTCGATGGCTTGCCCTTCAAGGCTTCTGAAGAAATGGCCTATCGCGGCATGTGGCTGTCGGGCTTGCCCAATGCCATCATGACCTTTGGCTACACCAATGCCTCCTGGACATTGAAGGCAGACTTAACGGCCTTGTACACATGCCGCCTGCTCAACTACATGAACAAGCACGGTTACAAAAAAGCAATTCCGGTGAAAGACCCCAGCATTCAAGAAGCCGACTACTTGTCGTTTACTTCTGGCTACGTGCAACGTGCACGCAATGTGCTGCCGAAGCAAGGTACCAAAGCGCCTTGGCAAGTGAATCAAAATTATTTAAAAGACATCCTCTTGATCAAATATGGCCGTCTGAACGATGGCGTCATGAAGTTCAGTTAATGTGAGCACCCGAGGTATTTGAAATGCTAGTTTTATGGCTTTTATTTTTGTTCTTCATGAGCATGCTGGGTTTGGTTCTGTTTGCCAGCTTTTCAAACAAAAAAGCAGAGCAATTTTTACCGCCTGCTGGGCAGTTTGCTAAGCTGAGTCAAGGGACGCTTCATTACCGCGATGAAGGTCAAGGCCCAGCTGTTGTGCTTGTGCACGGCCTTGCCGGCAATTTTCACAATTTCACCTATGGCGTCTCCAAGCCATTGTCTGCGCAGTATCGCGTCATCGCAGTGGACCGTCCTGGCTGTGGTTACTCAAAACGCAATGCCAATGCAGACGCCAGTCTGGAGGCGCAAGCTGATACTTTGATTGAGTTGCTGGACCATTTGAAAATTGAATCGGCTGTTTTTGTAGGCCACTCCTTGGGCGGTGCCATTTCTTTGGCAGCGGCGCAACGCCATCCGTCACGCATCAAAGCACTGGCACTCATTGCGCCCCTCACCCACCAACCTGAGAGCCCAGCACCTGTTTTCAAGCCGCTTGATATTCCATCGCCTGTGCTTCGCAAATTGATCGGCTGGACATTTGCAGTGCCTGGCACACTTTTCAGAATGTCCACCAGTTTGAAGTTCATCTTCGGCCCTGAAAAGGCGCCATCAGACTTTGCCATTCGAGGCGGCGGCATTATGGCGCTCAAGCCCCAAACATTCATCACGGCATCCAGTGACCTACAGCAGGTGAAAGCATGCATGCCCAACATCGAAGCAGCCTATGCCAGCATGACCACACCTGTTCACGTTCTGTATGGCCGAGAAGACCGCATTCTGAGCGCCAAGCTCAATGGCGAAGACTTAACTCAGCGCCTTCCTGGCACGCAACTCACCCTGATCAGTGGCGGTCACATGCTGCCAGTGACGCAAGCTGAGGTCACCTGTCAATTCATTGCCGGCGTGGCAGGAAAAGCAACAGGCTTAGCGCCTTGATGCCAAACTTTGTATTTGTGCATCACTTCTAAATAAGCAGGTGATTGCTCAAAGTTTTCCAACCAAACTTTCAGCGCCGACCAAGCCTGGGCATCAAACCAGTCTCGGTCTGTTCGTGCAAATTGCCTCACAAACGGTGCAATGGCTGCATCCACCCAGCACCATTGATCACCCATCATGTAGGATGATTTTTCTAGTTGCGCATTCAGTTTCAGCAAAAAAATTGAACCCATTTCTCGATGCGCCAATCCGTCGCTCAGCGCATATCGATTGGGGTATTTGTAACGGTCTAAATTTTTCTTAAATTCGTCATCGCATGAACGAACCCATTCATGTGCAAGGGCATCGTTGGACTGTCCTTCGGTTGACCATCGCTCAGGATCGCTTTGCGCCAATGCCCAATGCATGATGTCCAAGCTTTCTTCCATCACTTTGTCTTTCAACACCAGCACAGGAACGGTCCCTTTGGGTGACACAGTCAACATGCTTTCGGGTTTTTGCGACAAAGCAATTTCACGCATCTCACATCGAATCCCACTGGCCAACAAAGCCATGCGGGCCCTCATGGCATATGGGCAACGGCGGAAGGAATACAAAATGGGCGCATCTTGAGGCAACAAAGCAGCCACCTTTTCTTGACGTTGCGGCGTCCCAATGTGATTGATCTGACGGGCTTTGGCAATTTCCCATTGCTTTTGGCGTTCCCGTGCACTGTTCTTTTGAACTTCGCTGGTTTGGCCATGGCATCGTGGGCAACTGACACCCAATTCAAACAAGGGCGAGGCTTTGGCACCCGCAGGCAAAGGTTCGCGGCAGCAACGACAAAGTTCATGGGGTCCAGGCTGCAAGCCATGACCGACAGACACGCGCTCATCGAAAACAAAGCACTCACCCTCCCACAAACTTTGCTCCGGTGGAACTTCTTCAAGGTATTTCAAAATTCCGCCTTGCAAATGGAAGACTTCCTCAAAGCCATGTTCTAGCATCAATGAGGTTGATTTCTCGCAGCGAATGCCGCCTGTGCAAAACATGGCCACTCTGGGCTTCTTGCCATTGCGAGCTTCCAATTCCTTGGCCTGCTGAACCCAATCTGGCAGTTGCGAAAAGCTCTGAATGTTAGGATCGAGCGCCCCTTTGAAAGTGCCAATCTCGACCTCGTAGTCGTTGCGTGTGTCGACCACCACCACATCGGGGGAAGAAATCAGTGCATTCCAGTCTTTGGGTTTCACATATTGGCCGACACGGTGCGTTGGACTGATGCCTGGCACGCCCAAGGTGACAATTTCTTTTTTAAGGCGCACCTTCATGCGGTGAAAAGGTGGCTTGTCAGCAAAGGACTCTTTGTGCTCTAAATCTGCCAACAAAGGATCGGCTCTCAAATACGCCAACACAGCATGCACGTCGGCGGGTGCACCGGCAATGGTGCTGTTGATGCCCTCACGCGCCAACAAAATCAGCCCTTTGACATTGTGCGCCTCACAAAAGGCCAGCAGTGGGGCACGTCGATCCTCAAAATTTGGCAGATCAACAAATTTATAAAAAGCAGCAGTGAGATAAACAGGGGTAGATAAATCGGTGCGCATGCCTGTATTTTGCACGCACTGGCATACCCCAATAGCCAGAATCGCTAGGAACTCGCAAAATCATTTGGCTCATTTCAGCAGTAACCCCAAGCAGACTTCGCAGTATGAAACGTCTAGGCTTCCTCACCCCGCTCCGTTTGATTTTGCTCAAAGCAACTGCAGACAAACCATGGCATGCAGCCCTGCTCAAAGTCAGCCTGTGCTTTGGCTTGACTGTTTCAAGTCTGAGCCTCTATGCGCAAGAGGCCTACCTTGATCTCAGCAAAAGCACGGCCACTGTTGCCGCCACCACAGCCCATCCATTGGCGACAGAAGCTGCTCTGAAAATGTTGAAACAAGGCGGCAGTGCCACGGATGCGGCCATTTCAGCGCAACTGATGCTGGGCTTGGTAGAACCTCAATCGTCGGGACTAGGCGGCGGCAGCTTTTTCATGCACTGGCATGCAGCGCAAAAAACCCTGACCAGTTTCGATGGCTTGGCAGCGGCCCCTCAAAAAGTCACCGACTCACTGACCACCGATGTGGATGGCAGCAAACTGCCCTACGCACAACTGTCTCGCGGCGGCAGAAGTGCTGGCGTTCCAGGCACCTTGCCCCTGCTGGCCAAAGTCCACGCTCAATACGGGAAGCTGCCTTGGGCCAGTTTGTTTGTGCCGGCCATTGAAGTGGCCACCAAGGGCTTTCCAATGCCCGCCTACATGCACCAAATTTTGGCAGCGCCAGGATCGGCAGAAGCACATCCAGAACTTTTGAATTTGTATTTTGACGAGAAGCAAAAAGTCAAAGCCATTGGCACCCCCATCGTGAACGAGGCCTACGCACAAATTCTTCAAAAAATCGCCGCGCAAGGGCCCTCTGCAGTCTGGACGGGCGAACAAGGCGCCGCCTTCATGACAAGTATTCAGAAAGGTTACAAGGCATCCCTGATCACTTTGGACGATTTGAAAAATTACAAAGTAGAAGAAAGACAAGCTTTGTGCAGCCCCTACCTTCGCTTTACTGTCTGCGTGATGGCACCGCCATCTTTTGGGGGTGTCGTGGTCCTGCAGATGCTTCAAATGCTCGAAGCCAAAACTGCCCAAGGATTCAATTTCAACCAGCCAGAGTTTGCTCACTTCTATGCTGAAGCCGGCAAACTTGCGCAAAGCGATCGTCAACGCTACATCGCCGATCCAGGCTTTTTTCAAGTACCTGCCAAGGCTTTGGTTGCCAACAACTATGCCAAGCAGCGTGCGCAGCTCATTCAAGAACAAGCACTGCCCAACTACCCTGCTGGACAGCCTCTTGTCACTTCGCAAGTCGTATTGAGCAACGTCACACCTGCAGCGCCCAGTTCTGATGCCACCAGTCAGTTGGCTGTTGTCGATGCCGCAGGCAATGCAGTCACTATGACCACCACCAACAACCTCAATTTTGGTTCGCGTCTGCTGACACAAGGTTATATCCTGAACAACGCGATGACCAACTTCACAAGCAACCCAAAGCCAGGTGAAATATCGCCTAACAAAATGGAAGCCGGCAAACGACCTGTGACGTCCATGGCGCCTGCGATGGTTTTTGACGACAAAGGCCAGTTGGTCACGCTGGGTGGCTCTGCCGGTGGCGGCCAAATTGTGGACTATGTCACGGCCAATTTGATTCGCATGCTGGCCTTAGACCAATCACCTGTGGAAGCGCTTTCACAAGGTCATGTGTCCACGGCCATCCCGCAAAGGGTGCAACTGGAAAAAGGCACGGCAGCGGCTCAATTGGCCGAAGCATTGCAGGCCAAAGGACATCAGGTGGAAGTCGTTCCCATGAACAGCGGCATGGGGTTCCTCAAGCGTTCAGGCACTGGCTGGATTGGCGCGGCAGATCCTCGCCGCGATGGCGTGGCTTGGGGCTTTAACCCCACACCTTAGGAAACAAAGGATCGTTCATTTCAGCGCCCTCGGGCAATCGCTCCGCCAAACCTTCAAAAGGGGGTGAAGTGCGCCAATGGCGCACTGCATGGCGCGTGTCTTCACCCAGGTAACGAGCCGAAAAAACCCTGCGTCGCTCAGTTGGGCCCACGCCATTGGACGCATGCAAGGCCAGCATCTGAAATGCAACACAATCGCCGGGTTCCAAAGACCACGCCAACTGGGTGTAGAGATGCGGTTCAGCATCGATCGGTGGTAATTCAGCCAAGCTACCCTCAGGAAACCATTTGGCCTGCTGGTCACGGAATGTACGAGGCATGTACCAGGTTCCTAGGTGTGACTTGGCGACAAAACGCAAGGTACTGGCCTCTGACACAGGATCCACAGGAATCCAAAAACTCACGTTCTGTCGGCCACTGACGTTGTAATACGGTTGGTCTTGATGCCAGGGTGTGGGCTGCTTGGTGCCAGGCTCCTTGACCAACAAATGGTCGTGATAAACGCGCACGGTTTGCGACTGCATCAACTGGGCAGCGATGTGCGGCAAGGCTGAATCACGCAGAATCTTTTCGTAGGCGGTATTGGATTGCCAGGTACAAAAGTCTTCAATGAATCGGCCTGGATCGTCTGCACGACTGGCCACTTGAACCAAGGGGCTCAGGTTAGACAAGTTGTGCTCAATCCCCTGTTCTAGCGTTTGAAGCTCCTCTGCATTCAATACACCTCTTAAGACCACTGCACCCAATTGGGCATAGTCTTGAACTGTCTGAGAAGAAAGCATCAAAGTACGCGACATGGCCACCCCGCTTAAATTTGTTTGAGCAGTTCTGCAGTCTCAAACACAGGCAATCCCATGATGCCTGTGTACGAGCCCTTGATGACCGCAATGTGCTTGGCTGCCAAGCCTTGTACACCATACGCGCCGGCTTTGCCCATGGGTTCGCCACTGGCCACATAGGCTTTCATTTCAGTCAGAGACATGTCTGCAAATGTGACATTGGAAATAGACACCGCAGACACCCTTTGGGTTCCCTTGCCAATGGCAACGGCGGTGATTACGCGGTGGGTCTTGCCTGAAAGTTTTTTCAACATTCGCAGAGCATCTTGTGCGTTGTCTGGTTTGCCTAAGATGTCCCGACCCAAGGCAACGGTGGTGTCAGCGCAGATCACAGGTGCTTTTGCCAAGCTACGCGTTTTCAATCGGGTCATGGCAGCTTCAAGCTTGAGAAGCGTCACTCGCTGCACATACGTCAAAGGTGCTTCGCCAGGCAAGACCTGCTCCAAGGCTTCAGCATCCTCCTCAGGCGTTGGCAACAGCAATTCATAATGCACGCCAATTTGCTCAAGCAACTGCCTGCGGCGTGGGCTTTGCGAGGCCAAATAGACAAAATTTTTCATGCCGTCTTACTCACGGTGATAAGGGTGATTGGCGTTGACTGACCATGCACGGTACAACTGCTCAATCAACAACACACGCGCCATCGCGTGGGGCAAGGTCAAATCGGACAAACGAATGCGCTCGTGGGCCGCGTCGCGAAACGCAGACTCAAGACCATCGGGGCCGCCAATGATCAGCGCCACATCGTCACCGCTTAACTGCCAATCTTTCAGTCGTTGGGCCAAGGCCAAAGTCCGCAACGAGGTTCCTCGCTCGTCTAGCACCACAATGCGAGTGCCACGAGGGATGACAGCTTCAATGCGCTGGCGTTCAGCAGCCACCAAAGTTTCGTAGGTCTTAGAGCCGCGAGGCTCGGTTTTGACCGCTTTGAGCTCCACTTTGATTTCGGGTGGAAAGCGCTTGACGTAATCATCCCAAGCAGCCTGAGCCCAATCGGGGACACGTTGCCCCACTGCCACAATCAGCAGCCTCATGGGCTTTAGGCCTTTGGCTTGGCCTTGCTTGCGGCTTTGGCGGCTGGTTTGCCGACAGATTTGCTTGCTGGCTTAGCACTTGTCTTTGCTGCAGGTTTGGCTGACTTTGTAGCTGGCTTGGCTGCCGATTTGCTGGGCGCTTTAGTTGGGGCCTTAGTTGAGGCCTTAGTTGAGGCCTTGGTGGGCGCTTTTGCTGGCGCTTTGCGGGTAGGTTTGAGGGCTTCAGAGCCCATAGGACCCACTGGCACGGAGTCACGACGTGTTGGCGTGCGACCGGCGCTGACGTTGGCCTTCTTTTTGGCAACAGGCTTGCGAACAGGTTCAGCAGGCTTGGGAGCGCCCAGTTTCAAACGCACTGGTTTGTCACCCCAAATTTCTTCGAGGTTGTAATAAGAGCGAATGGTGGGCTGCATGATGTGTGCAACGGCGCTGCCGCAATCCACAATGATCCACTCGCCGTTGTCTTCACCTTCAATGCGCGGTTTGGGATAGCCGGCTTCGCGCACTTTATCGCGAACACTGGCTGCAAGGGCTTTGGTTTGGCGATTTGAAGTACCAGACGCAATGATGACGCGCTCAAACAAGGGTGACATGTGTTCTGTGTCAAAGACCACAATCTCTTGCGCTTTCACATCTTCCAATGCATCCACAATGGCGCGCTGGAGTTTTTGGGTGTCTTTTTTGGCAGAAGTGTCAGTCATCGTGCAGGCTGGTAAAGGTGATGGCGGTAAATATACAGCGCAACGGTCTTGGGAACCAGTGCGTCGATGGGTTGACCATGGGCCACCCGTGCTCGAACTTCCGTTGCACTGTGAGGCAAATGGGGTAATTTCAAGACTTGTGTGGGGATGTCATGGCTGGGAACGTCTGGGCCTAGCGGGCTATGCATCTCACGTTCAGCAACGCAAATTATAGCCCTCCTCGAAATTTCTTCGATTTCACGCCATGTTCCCAAGGCTTTGCCCTGATCTTCCCCGATAAATAAGAAAAATTCTGCACCGGGGTATTGCAAAGCCAAGCTTCTAAGTGTGTCGACGGTGTAGCTGGGACCCTGACGCGCCAATTCCATGTCATTGATGGTGACACCGGGCAAATGGCCAAACGCCAACTTCGCCATCTCGGCACGGTGCGACCCGCTGCTCAAATCGCGCGCCTTGTGCCATGCATCACCGGTTGGAATGATGAGCATTGCGTCTAACTGAAATTGCGCCAAGGCAGCCTCTGCCATGGCCACATGGGCAACGTGGGGCGGGTCAAACGCCCCACCCAAAATGCCAATGCGTTGAGGCTTCAAACCCAATCCTTTGGCTTCAAAAAATGAGTGGTCAATTGGGCCTCGTCAGAATCCGGGGCATCGACCCGGTTGTATGACCAACTGACCAAAGCTGGCATAGACAACAAAATTGATTCAGTTCGTCCGCCTGATTGCAAACCAAAATGTGTGCCACGGTCCCACACCAAATTGAACTCAACATACCGGCCGCGCCGATACAACTGAAAAGCTCTTTCTCGCTCACCATAGGGGGTATCTTTGCGACGCATCACAAGGGGCATGTAGGCTTTCAGTAACCCATTGCCCACGTCTTGCATCATCGCAAAGCCTTTTTCAAAACCAAGTTCCGAAAAATCATCGTAAAAAATGCCACCGACGCCGCGAGCTTCATTCCGATGCTTCAAGAAGAAATATTCATCGCACCATTTTTTAAACCTTGGATGCAACTCAGGGCCATAGGGCGCCACAGCCTCTTTGCAAACTTGATGGAAATGCACGGCATCATCTTCAAAACCGTAATAAGGCGTGAGGTCCATGCCACCGCCAAACCAAGCAACGGGCTCTTTCCCTTCTGGTTTGGCCACAATCATGCGCACGTTCATGTGCACGGTGGGCACATAAGGATTGCGGGGATGAAACACCAAGGAAACGCCCATGGCTTCAAAAGGCGCACCCGACAGCTCTGGGCGATGTTGTGTGGCTGATGGTGGCAACTTAGGGCCACTCACATGAGAAAAACCACAACCGGCGCGTTCAAATACCGGGCCACCCTCTAGGATTTGAGTGATGCCATCACCTTGAAGCATTTCCCCTTCAGGCTTGCGCCAGGGGTCCACCACAAAGTCTGTGCCGTCCACATCGTGCAAGGCCTGCGTGATGTTGGCTTGCAACTGAATCAAGTAGTCTCGAACAGTTTGAGCTTGATGCAGGTCCATGGGGTGACTTTCTCTGAATGCCTGGGGCATCTGTTACTTTTTAACTTCTTTGGTTGGCAATGGCCGAATGGGCGCCGCTTGGTCAATGTGAAAGCCTTCAACACCTTCGTACATTTTTTGAAGGTATGCGTAATCCACCTCAACATTGCCTGTGAGTTTGATAAAACCTTCAAACTTCAACACTTTTTTTCCATAATCAAAGCGCACAACAGCCAACGGCAAATTCGTGGCAACGGCCAATTGATAAAAGCCACTTCGCCAACCCTCTGTTCTCTTTCGAGTACCTTCTGGCGAAAGACCTAACCACAAGAATTTTCCAGCGCGTTGGTGCTCCGCAAACACTTCTGTCATGGCACCCACAACGCCTCGTGAGGAGGATCTGTCAATGGGCAAGCCACCAATCCACTTCAACCAGCGCCCAAACAAAGGGTATTTGAACAACGAATCTTTGCCCCAGAAATGGACAGGCAAGCCCATCGTCCATTTGCACAACATCGCTGTGAGGAAATCCCAATTGCTGGTGTGCGGATAAACGATGGCAATCCCTTGCAAACCGGGCAGTCCCTGAAAATCAACTTTCCAGCCAATCAGTTTTAACAACCAAGCAGCCCAAGCATGGCCCTTAAATTGAATGGGATAAGGCCCTGAAATAACTTCAGGCTGAGGCAAATTTTGAGGCTTTAAATCACTCACGATTTGATCGCCCTGTAGCCAATGTCCTTCCGGTACTGTTGCCCGTCGAATTGAATACCCTTGGCAACCTCATAGGCTTTTTGCTGGGCTTGCTTGACCGAATCGGCCAGTACAGTGACACACAAAACACGGCCACCTGAAGTGACAGTTTGACCGTTGACTGCTGCCGTGCCCGCATGGAACACCATCGCGTCGGGCTCGTCTTTGGGCAGTCCCGTGATCACATCTCCTTTGCGCGGGTTCATGGGATAACCAGCGGCAGCCATCACCACACCTAAAGCGGGTCGGCGATCCCACTCCAACTCAAGTGTGTCGAGCTTACCGCTCGTGGCTGCCAGCATCACCTCGACCAAATCGGTTTTCAAACGCATCATGATCGGTTGTGTTTCTGGATCTCCCATGCGGCAGTTGAATTCCAAAGTTTTGGGCATGCCTTGTGCATCAATCATCAAGCCAGCGTACAAGAAACCTGTGTAGGGAATGCCATCTTTTTCCATGCCCTTGATGGTGGGCATGATGACTTCACGCATGGCGCGCGCATGGACTTGTGCAGTCACGACGGGCGCCGGCGAGTATGCGCCCATACCGCCGGTGTTGGGGCCTTCATCATGGTCTAGCAAACGTTTGTGATCTTGGCTGGTGGCCAAAGCCACCACGTTTTGCCCATCGCACAACACGATGAAGCTGGCCTCTTCGCCTTGCAAGAATTCTTCAATGACCACGCGTGGCACTGCAGCACCGTCGGCGCCGGCGTTGTGAACCACGCCCAATTGGTTGTCAAGCAGCATGAAGTGAATCGCTTCATGCGCCTCAGCAGCCGTCATGGCCACCACCACGCCCTTGCCTGCTGCCAAACCGTCAGCCTTCACCACAATGGGTGCGCCCATCTTGTCGATGTAGGCATGGGCTTGGACGGGGTCGGTGAAGGTTTCGTAGATGGCCGTTGGGATGCCATGGCGATGCATGAAGGCTTTAGAAAAAGCCTTAGAACTTTCCAACTGTGCGGCGGCCTGAGTGGGACCAAAAATTCGCATGCCGTGCGCACGGAATTCATCGACGACACCTGCTGCCAATGGCGCCTCTGGGCCAACCACTGTCAGTTCAATTTTCTCTTGCTGTGCCCATTCACGCAAAGCTTTCACATCAGTGATCGGGACATCGACCAAATTAGGGTCACGCGCTGTGCCGCCATTACCCGGGGCCACGTAAACTTTTTGAATGCGCTCAGATTGCGACAACTTCCAGGCCAGGGCGTGTTCTCGTCCGCCACCGCCAATTACCAATACTTTCATCGATCAAGCCTTATTCAGAAATGGTTGCGTTGTGGAAAACGTTTTGCACATCGTCCAGATCTTCCAAGATGTCCAAGAGTTTTTGCATTTTTGCAGCATCGTCGCCCACCATGTCAATGGTGTTCTCAGCACGCATCGTGACCTCGGCCATTTCGGCCGTGAAGCCTGCAGCTTCTAATGCATTTTTAACCGCTTCAAAATCCGCAGGGGATGTCAGCACTTCAATGGCGCCCTCATCGTCCGTGATCACATCTTCAGCACCCGCCTCCAAAGCAACTTCCATCACTTTGTCTTCAGACGTGCCCGGTGCAAAAATCAATTGACCGCAATGCTTGAATTGAAAGGCCACAGAGCCTTCCGTGCCCATGTTGCCACCATGTTTGCTAAAAGCATGGCGCACCTCGGCCACTGTGCGCACACGGTTGTCGGTCATGGTGTCCACAATGATGGCCGCACCCCCAATGCCGTAGCCTTCGTAACGAATTTCTTCGTAGGTCACGCCTTCTAGATTGCCCGTGGCTTTGTCGATGTTTCGCTTCACGGTATCGGCTGGCATGTTGGCCGCCTTGGCTTTTTCAATGGCCAAGCGCAAACGAGGATTGGCCGTGGGGTCTCCCCCTCCCGTTCTGGCTGCCACCATGATTTCTCGAACCACGCGGGTCCAAATGCGCTGGCGTTTCTCGTCTTGTCTGCCCTTGCGGTGCTGAATATTTGCCCATTTACTGTGGCCAGCCATCTCAAATTCCTTGATGTTGATTTAATCTACTGGGTGAGATTTTACTTTTCTAGATGGGGGGACCCTTTTTCATGCCAAATCAGCTCTTGATTGCCCGCAATCAAACCACAGATTGCCACATTCTGATGGGCATGGCCAACCGCCATGGCCTGATTACGGGGGCCACAGGCACCGGCAAAACGGTGAGTTTGCAGACTTTGGCTGAAAACTTCTCCAATCAGGGCGTGCCTGTCTTCATGGCCGATGTCAAAGGCGATCTGGTCGGTATCAGTCAAACTGGCCACCTCAGCGACAAGCTCAAGGGTATTTTGAAAGAACGTCAGCTGGACGAACCCAGCGCCCAGAGCTGCCCAACCACCCTGTGGGATGTTTTTGGCAAACAAGGTCACCCCGTTCGCGCCACAGTCTCCGACATGGGCCCTTTACTGTTGGGCCGCATGTTGAACCTCAACGACACACAAGCCGGTGTGCTCAATTTGGTCTTCAAAATTGCCGATGACCAGGGTCTTTTGCTGCTTGACCTCAAGGACCTGCGGGCCATGCTGCAACACGTGGGCGAAAACGCCAGTCAATTCACCACCGAGTACGGCAACGTCAGCGCGGCCAGTGTGGGCGCCATTCAACGGGGTTTGCTAGAAATTGAAAGCCAAGGCGCCGACAAGTTCTTTGGCGAGCCCATGCTCAACATCCAAGACTTTTTGCAAACTGACGCCAAGGGCAAAGGTGTCATCAATTTGCTGTGTGCCAGTGAATTGATGAATGCACCTCGCCTCTATGGCACCTTCTTGTTGTGGTTGCTGTCCGAATTGTTTGAGCAATTGCCCGAAATTGGAGACCCTGAAAAACCCAAGCTGGTGTTCTTCTTTGACGAAGCTCATTTGCTGTTCAACGAAGCGCCCAAGGTGCTCATTGAACGCATGGAGTTGTTGGTACGTCTGATTCGGTCCAAAGGTGTGGGCGTTTATTTCGTCACGCAAAACCCCTTGGATGTGCCAGAGACTGTTTTAGGCCAACTGGGCAATCGGGTTCAGCACGCCCTTCGCGCTTTCACGCCGCGCGATCAAAAAGCCGTCAAAGCCAGTGCCCAAACCATGCGAGC
>CANGCI010000042.1 GCA_947451995.1 Comamonadaceae bacterium
CCACCAACTCTTTCAGCAAGGGGCAAGGACGGTATTTGCTGTCACCAAATTCTTTGAGGTAAACCTCCATCACGGCCAGGCACACGTCAAGACCAATCATGTCGGCCAACGCCAGCGGGCCAATGGGTTGGTTGCAACCGAGCTTCATACCAGCATCGATGTCGTCGGGTGTGGCCAAGCCTTCCGACAACACAAACAGCGCTTCGTTGATCATGGGCACCAAGATGCGATTGACCACAAAGCCCGGCGCATTCTTCACCGTGATGGGGGTTTTGCCCAAAGCGGTGGCCAAGGCATGCACGGCATCGTGGGTGGCATCGCTGGTTTGCAAACCACGAATGATTTCCACCAAAGCCATCATGGGCACAGGATTGAAAAAGTGCATGCCAATGAAACGATCGGCGCGGCTTGTGACAGCGGCCAATTGGGTGATCGAAATCGACGAGGTGTTGGAAGCGATGATCACATCAGGCGCCAGCAGGCCGTCGAGCTGCTTCAAAATTTTGACTTTGAGGTCTTGGTTTTCAGTAGCCGCTTCAATCACCAAGTCGGCTTGCTTTAAATCCTCATACTGCGTGCTGCCCTGAATTTTGGCCAAGGCAGCGGCTTTGTCAGCCTCTGTGATTTTTTCTTTTTTAAGCAAACGGTCCAGACTGCCGGCCACTGTGGCGATGCCCTTGGCCACTGCGGCTTCAGAAATGTCCACCATCACCACAGGAACACCTGCCACTGCACATGCTTGTGCAATGCCGTTGCCCATGGTGCCCGCGCCAATGATGCCTACTTTTTGAATGATCATGATTTGAAAAATGAAAAGTTAAGAAAATGAAAAATGACAACTGGGCATCAAGCCCTGAAACGTTTGCGCGTTAAGGCCAGTGCCACCCAAAACGCAGCCGCAGCAACACCCACCAGCAAACACACGTTGCCCACAAAGTGTTGGGGCCATTGATCGAGGAAAAGTGGCCGCACCATTTCAACGGCGGCCGTCAATGGCAAATACGAGGTGATGGTTTGCAACCACTCCGGCAATTGCGTGCGCGGAAAATAAATGCCCGACAAAAACATCATGGGCGTGAGAAACAAGGTGAAGTAATAAGTGAAAAAGTCGTAGCCTTTTGCCAATGCATTGAAGATCAAAGCAATGCAGCTGAAGGTCACACCCACCAACCACAAAATGGGCCAGGCCAACAACAATTTCCAGCTGTGCGTGATGCCCAACACCAACATGACACCCAAAATGGCGGTCACTGTGAAGATCGCTTTGTAAGCGGCCCACAGCATTTCGGCCATCACCACATCGTCGAGGCGAACCGGTGCGTTCATGATGCCGTCCCAGGTCTTTTGCATGTGCATGCGAGAGAAGGCTGAATACAAGGCTTCAAAAGACGCCGCATTCATGGCACTCATGCAAATGCTACCGCTGGCCAAGAACAAGATGTAGGGCACTTGCTGCCCGCCGGTGTTCACCTCGCCCACCAAAGCACCCAGGCCATAACCAAAGGCCACCAACCACATGAGGGGTTCGGCAATGTTGCCCACCAAACTGGGAATGGCCAACTTGCGCCACACCAACAGATTGCGCAAGAACACAGGCCACCAGCGCATCGAGAGTTGCGGTGGCGCCCATACAGAAGGGATGACATGCTGTGTGTTCATCATGCGTTCTCCCTGATTTGACGGCCGGTGAGTTTCAAAAATAAATCCTCCAAATTGGCAGGGCGGTGCAGACTGCGAATGTGCGGCCAAGCATGCAATGCCACCAGCAAAGGCTCAGCTTGTGAGGTGTAGAAAAAGACCGTTTCGCCACTGACTTCAACACGCGCTGCATGCTGCCTGAGCGGCGAGTCTTCGGCGGCCAACGCCAAGGCGCCTTGGCCATACAACTCCACCACATCGGGCTCTAGGTGCTGCGCAATCAAATCGCGCGGCTTGCCTTCTGCAATTTTTTGGCCGTGGTCAATCACCAACAAGCGGTCACACAAACGCTCGGCTTCGTCCATGAAATGGGTGGTGAGCAAAATCGATTTGCCTTCTTGCATCAGCATTTGCAAACGCTCCCACATCAAATGGCGAGCTTGCGGATCGAGTCCTGTGGTGGGTTCGTCCAACATCAGCATTTGCGGTTGGTTGATGAGGGCCCGCGCCAAACTCAAGCGGCGTTTCATGCCCCCAGACAATTCACCCGGCTTGGCTTTGGCCTTGCTGGTCAAGGCGCCAAACTCTAGAAGCGGTGCAATGCGCGCTTTGATGTCACGGTCTTTCATGCCGAAATAGCGACCATAGACCAACAGGTTTTCTTCGGCCGTGAAGTCGGGGTCTAAGGTGTCCATTTGCGCCACCACACCCAAGCGCGATTTGATGGCCAGCGCATCTTGGGGCATCGACAAATTGTCAAAGTAGGTGATGCTGCCTGCATCGGGTGTGGTCAGTCCCAAACACATGCGCAAGGTGGTGGTCTTGCCAGCGCCGTTCGGGCCAATCACGCCCAAGCATTCGCCAGGTGCAATGTGAAACGACAAATCGTTCACCACGGTGATGTCGCCAAAGCGTTTGACGAGGTTTTTTACGTTCAATAAATCTGTCATCCCTGGATTGTGCCTCGCAGACCCTTAGCCCTGGCTGACCCAAGCCCGCAGAGGCATCAGAATTGTGCGAGAACTTGGTGAAGTGGCCATCAATATGTATACTTATTAAAACCCTCCAACGAGACTTTGAGAACACCATGAACCCCGCCAACCACTCTGACGCTTTGGGCCGCTTGGAAGATTTGCCAGCCGACTACATCGCCGACATGACCGCCCTGTCCATTGCACCGCTGTGGCCGCAATTGCGCGGGCTGTTGCCGCGCGGTAAACCAGCGCGGGCTACCCAGCCTTTTGTTTGGCACTACGCAGAGGTGCGACCTCAACTCATGCGCGCTGGCGAATTGACTCCGATTGAAAAAGCCGAGCGCCGTGTCTTGGTCTTGTGCAATCCGGGGCATGGCATTGAAAAATTGGTGGCCACGCCCAACATTTACGTGGGCATGCAATTGATTTTGCCCAGAGAGGTTGCCCCCAACCACCGCCACACACCCAGCGCCGTGCGCTTTGTCGTGGAAGGTGAAGGCGGCTTCACCACTGTGCAAGGCGAAAAATGCCCCATGCACAAAGGCGATTTGATCCTCACACCGGCAGGTCTGTGGCACGAGCATGGCCACGAAGGCAAGGGCCCCGTGGTCTGGCTGGACGCCTTGGATTTGCCCATGGTTTACAGCATGGAGGCCTCGTACGCCATTGAAGGTCCGTCGCAAAATGCCCGCGCCGATTTGGACGCCTCGCAAACCAAGTACCGCCGTGCAGGCTTGGTGCCCTTTGAGTCTCTCAGCTTGAAAACACGCACCGCATACCCCCAAATTCGCTACCCCTGGGTCGATGTGCGCGAGGCCTTGAATGCCCTCGACAAAGGCACCCCCCAAGACGCTGCGGTTCAACTGGCGTATGTGAATCCCGAAACCGGCGCGCCCTGTTTGCCCACGCTGGGCTTCTCTGCGCAGTTGCTGCGGGATGGCTTGGACTTCAGCCCCCGTCCGCGCTCGGCCAGCTCGGTCATGCACGTCATTGAAGGCCGTGGTGAATCGGAGATCGATGGCGTCACCCTGAAATGGTCAGAAGGAGATACCGTGGCCATTCCCACCCACGCACAGATCAAGCACCGCGCCAGCAACGGCAACGCTTACCTGTTCCATGTGGACGACGCCCCCACCCAGCGCGCTTTGGGCTTCTACCAAGAGTTTTAAGCTGGACATCGCGTCCCATTGCGTCTTGTTGGCAGGCGACAGGGACCCGGCCTGCAAGCCTCCTACAATAAGCTCCCAAGTGAACGAGGGAGCCTCTGTGTCCGATCAATTGGCAGTATTGCCGCAATACCTCATGCCCAAGCAGGCCATGACCCAACTGGCTGGCCGTTTGGCCAGCGCCGAGTGGGGCAGTTTCACCACGTGGGTGATCAAGCGCTTTGTCAAACGCTACCAAGTCAACATGGACGAAGCCGTTCACGCTGATCCTGCGCACTACAAAAGCTTCAACGAATTTTTCACGCGACCCTTGAGAGACGGTGTTCGTCCCATGGCGGCCAGCACCTGGGTCTGCCCTGTGGACGGTGCCATCAGCCAATGCGGCCCCATCGACAAAGATCAAATTTTTCAGGCCAAGGGTCATCACTACAGCACGCGCGCTTTGGTGGGCGGCGATGAAAAGCTGGCTGCGCAATTTCAAAATGGCCATTTCGCCACCTTGTATTTAAGCCCGCGCGACTATCACCGCATTCACATGCCCATTGCCGGTAAGTTGCTGCGCATGATTCATGTGCCGGGCGATTTGTTTTCGGTCAACCCCACCACGGCGCGGGGTGTGCCAGGTTTGTTTGCGCGCAACGAGCGCGTGGTGTGCGAGTTTGAAACTGAAAAAGGACCGATGGTCTTGGTCTTGGTGGGTGCCACCATTGTGGGCAGCATGGCCACCGTGTGGCATGGCCAAGTGAACCCGCCGCGTCCTGGCATGGTGCGCGAATGGCGCTACGACACGCAAGATGTGCAGCTGCAAAAAGGCGAAGAGATGGGCCGGTTTTTATTGGGCTCTACGGTGGTGATGCTGTTTCCGCAAAACAGCATTCAGTTTCCAGCCGATTGGCTTAGCACTCGCCCACTTCGCATGGGCGAGGCGATGAGCAGCATTTAAGTTTCGGTTAAATCTCGATCTTGGAGCCCAACTCCACCACCGAGTTGTTGGGCAACTTCAAGAATTCGGCCGCCGCACTGGCGTTCAAGTGCATTTGCGCAAACAACTTTTCACGCCATGTGGCCATGCCGCCACCGATGGTGGGAATGACGATGTCGCGTGACAAGAAGTAACTGGTGGTCATGGGGTCCAAATCAGCCCCGTGCACTTTCAACTGCTCCAAGGCCTTGGGCAAATCGGGATCATTTTTAAAGCCGTAGTTGACGATCACTTGCCAGCAATCGTGGTGCAAGGATTCAATTTCCAAGCGCTTGTTCAAACCAATCCAAGGCACCTCATGGCTTCGCACCGTCACAAACAAATTTTGTCGGTGCAACACTTTGTTGTGTTTGAGGTTGTGCAACAGCGCATTGGGCACGCTGCCAATCTCGGCGGTTAAAAACACAGCCGTGCCTTCCACGCGGGCAGGTGGCGCTACAAAAATAGCTTCCAAGAAATCAACCAAGCCAAATGAATCGGCCTTCATCGATTCATTCAACAAACGACGGCCATCGCTCCACGTGATCATGAGCAAGAAAATGCCGCCAGCAATGACCAGTGGGAACCAGCCGCCTTCAAAGAGCTTCATCAAGTTGGAGGCCCAGAAGGCAAAGTCCACCACAAAGAAAAATCCTGTTGCGCCAATGCAAAGTGACAGCGGCAATTTCCAGCCGTATCGAATCACAAAGAAGGTGAGCGTGGTGGTGATCAACATGTCGGTACACACCGCAATGCCATAAGCTGCCGCCAAATTGCTGGAAGATTTGAACAAGGCCACCGCCAACACGATCAAAACAAACAAGCCCCAGTTCACAAAGGGAATGTAGATTTGACCCAATTCCTTCACGCTGGTGTGAAGCACTTGCAAGCGGGGCAAGTAACCCAATTGAATCACTTGTTTGGTGACACTGAAGGCACCGGTGATCAAGGCTTGCGACGCAATCACCGTGGCCATGGTGGCCAAGCAAACCAAGGGGATGAGCGCCCATTCAGGGGCCATCATGAAAAAAGGATTCTTCACAGCCTCGGGGTTAGACAACAACAAGGCACCCTGGCCAAAATAATTCAAAGTCAACGCAGGCATTACGGTGGTAAACCATGCCAGTCGAATCGGCTGTTTGCCGAAGTGGCCCATGTCGGCATACAGCGCCTCGCCGCCGGTGACACACAAGACCACGGCGCCCAAAATGACGAAGGTCGTACCTGGGTTTTCCCAGATGAACATCACCGCATAGTGCGGACTGATGGCCCACAAAATTTCAGGGTGTGCGGCGATGTGGTACAGGCCCAAGACGGCAATGGCCGCAAACCAAACCAATGTGATGGGGCCAAAGAATTTACCAATGCCCGTGGTGCCTCGTTTTTGCACCACAAACAGCGCAAACAAAATCAACAAGGTCAGCGGAATGACGGCCTTGGTAAAGGCAGGCGACACAATCTCCAAACCTTCAACGGCTGAGAGCACCGAAATGGCGGGTGTGATCACGCCATCGCCATAAAACAAACACGTGCCAAAAATACCGACCAACAAGAGGACTTTGCGCAATTGCGGTTTGTCTTTGACGGACTGTGAGGCCAAGGCCAACATGGCCACCAAGCCACCTTCGCCGTGGTTGTCCGCACGCAGCACCAAGGTCACATACTTCACCGACACAATGGTGGTGAGCGTCCAGAAGAAAATAGAAAGGATGCCGTAGATGTTTTCGGGTGTGAAAGCCACATGGCCAGAGCCAAAGACTTCCTTCAACGCATACAAAACACTGGTACCGATGTCGCCATAGACCACGCCGATGGCGCCGATGGTCAGGGCCATTAAAGAAGATTTGCTTGAAGACACAAAAAATACAGCCCAGCAACCAGTCTGGGCCTTAGTTCAGAATGACCGCGATTTTGCGCCTGTTTTCAAAAGATTGCCATGGAGTCAGCGCTCTAAAAGACAGCGCTGTCCTCAGTTGTTGCAGTGCAACAACTGGTCGCAACTTAAGAATACTTTAGTCGTAAACCTCGGCTTCAGGATCGGTGGCTTCCAACTCGTAACTGGCCGCCAACATGGCCAAACGGCCAATCACACCGTACATGTAGAAGCGGTTGGGCACACTGGCACCGGGCTTCATGCCAGGCTGTGGCAAATGTGGGGTGTCGGCAAAGGCCAAAGGCACAAAGCTGGCGCCCGGTGCATTCAGGTTCTCGTCCACACCGCGCTCAGCATGCACGCGGTAGAAACCGCCCACCACATAGCGGTCCATCATGTAGACCACAGGTTCGGCCACGGCATCGTTCATGCGCTCATTGGTGAGCACACCTTCTTGGATGATGACGTCGCTCACCACCTGACCGTCTTTGATGACGCTCATCTTGTTGCGCGTTTTGCGGTTGAGCACATCGAGGTCGGCCACATCGCGCACAGTCATGATGCCCATGCCATAAGTGCCGTTGTCGGCTTTGACCACCACAAAAGGCTTTTCGTTGATGCCGTACTCTTTGTACTTGCGCTTGATTTTGGTCAGCAAGGCATCGACGTTGCTGCGCAGTGCCTCAATGCCCAGCCCTTCAGCAAAGTTCACATCGCCACATTGGTTGAACATGGGGTTGATGAGCCAGGGGTCAATGCCCAACAGCTTGCCAAAACGCTTTGAGACTTCTTCGTAGCTTTGGAAGTGCAAGGTTTTGCGGCGCACGCTCCAGCCTGCGTGCAAAGGCGGCAAGAGATGCTGCTCATGCAAGTCTTCCAAAATGCCAGGCGCCCCCGCCGACAAATCGTTGTTCAGCAAAATGGTGCAGGGGTCAAAGTCTTTCAAGCCCACACGGTGCTTGGAGCGCAACACGGGTTCGAGGGTGACTTGATCGCCACCTGGCAAATCAATCGTCGTCAACTCTTTGATCTCGGGATTGATCGAGCCAATGCGCACATTCAAACCGGCCATGTGGAAGATGCGCTGGAGTTGCGCCACATTGCTCAAGTAGAACGTGTTGCGCGTGTGGTTCTCGGGAATGATCAGCAGGTTTTTGGCCTCGGGGCAGATCTTCTCAATGGCCGCCTGTGCCGCTTGCACGGCCAAAGGCAGCATTTCTTGCGACAGGTTGTTCCAGCCGCCAGGAAACAAGTTGGTGTCCACGGGCGCCAGCTTGAAACCGGCGTTGCGGATGTCGACCGAGGTGTAAATGGGCGGTGTGTGCTCCATCCACTCCAAGCGAAACCAACGCTCGATGGCGGGCATGGAGTCGAGCACGCGCTGCTCGAGTTCGTTGATGGGCCCGTTGAGGGCAGTGACTAAATGCGGAACCATAGCAGCCTTTGTTAATTTCTCACTTCACCTTCACCCAGTACGACGTACTTGAGTGATGTGAGGCCTTCGATCCCCACAGGACCTCGGGCGTGAAACTTGTCGGTTGAGATGCCGATTTCGGCACCCAGTCCAAATTCAAAACCATCCGCAAAGCGCGTGCTGGCATTGACCATGACGCTGGCCGAATCCACCTCGCGCAAGAAGCGCTGCGCATGCATGTGGTTGCGCGTGAGGATGGCATCGGTGTGATGGCTTGAATAATGATTGATGTGGGCAATGGCTTGGTCGAGACCGTCCACCACCTTGATGCTGATGATGGGCGCCAAGTACTCTTCAAACCAATCTTGCTCGGTGGCTTCCACCAGTTTGGCGCCAGCCACTTGCGACAAGATGGCCTTGGACTTGGGGCAGCAACGCATTTCGACGCCTTTGTCGGCGTAGACCTTGCCAATGAGTGGCAAAAATTCGGCGGCCACGCCTTGGGCCACCAACAAGCCTTCGCTGGCATTGCAGGGGCTGTATTTTTGCGTTTTGGCGTTGTCGGCCACTTTGACCGCCATGGCCACATCGCAAGGATCGTCCACATAGGTGTGGCAATTGCCATCGAGGTGTTTGATGACGGGCACTTTGGCATCACGGCTGATGCGCTCGATCAAGCCTTTGCCGCCACGAGGAATGATGACGTCGACGTACTCGGGCATGGTGATGAGTTGGCCCACGGCTTCACGGTCGGTGGTTTGCACCAACTGCACCGCATCGGCTGGCAAACCCGACTCTTGCAAGGCTTGCTGCACCAACAAGGCCAGCGCTTTGTTGGACTCAATGGCTTCAGAGCCACCGCGCAAGATGCAAGCGTTGCCGCTCTTGATCGACAAGCTGGCGGCTTCAATGGTGACGTTGGGACGGCTTTCGAAAATCATGCCGAACACACCAATGGGCACCCGCATTTGACCCACACGAATGCCGCTGGGTTGTTGTTTCATGCCCAAAATTTCGCCGATGACATCGGGCATGGCAGCCAGCTGTTCGCAACCTTCTGCACACGTTTCAAGGACCTTGGGCGTGAGGCGCAAGCGATCGACCATGGGTGCGGACAAGCCCGCTGACGCTGCACGCGACAGGTCTTTGGCGTTGTCGATTTGCAGGGCAGCCGTGCTCTCGCGCAGCAAGGCTGCCAAGCGTTTCAAAGCTTTGTTTTTAGATGCCGTAGAGGCTTTGGCCATCAAGGCGGAGGCAACTTTGGCCTGTTGCCCGAGGGTCTGCATGGATACGTTCATGCCCCTATTTTCGCACTCTTGTGCTCAAACGGGGAACTGACGCTCCCAATTCTCAACTTCTGGCAGCCCTAAACAGTCGTTGTACTCTTTGGAAGTGAGCTGACGTGGCTTGGCCGCCAGGGTGTGGCCGTCGTTTTGCAAGTGCTGCAAGGCCTCGCGCATGGCAAAACCCACCGCATTGCGCAGCAAGGCGGGATAAATGGCCAAGGCGACGCCATGGGTGTGCAATTGGGCTGCGGGCAAGCCGAGCAAGGGGCCACCGGCATCGATGTTGACGGTGCAAGGAATGGTCAAAGCGTCTGAGATTTGCTTCAGATCGTCCAGCAAGCCGGGATGGGCTTTCAGCTCGACGAACACCGCATCGGCGCCAGCTTTTTGAAAGGCTTGCGCACGGGCAATGCCTGCGGCCAGGCCTTCGGCGCCCACGCTGTCGGTGCGGGCAATGATCATGAACTGATCGTCTTTGCGCGCCGCCACAGCCGCTTCAATTTTGGCAACGGCCTCGCGGAACGGCAACACACTGCGATCGCCCGGCAATTGGGCGCAGCGTTTGGGCGAAATTTGGTCTTCCATGTGAATGGCCGCCACCCCTGCCGCTTCAAATTCTTCAATGGTGCGGCGCACGCCCACCACATTGCCATAACCGGTATCGGCATCGCAAATCAGCGGCAAGTTGACGCACGAGGCCACGCGGCGGGCATGACCGGACATCAAAGACAGGTCGACCAAACCCACATCGGGACGGCCCAACAAGGTGGCCGACACACCGTTACCGGTCATGTAGACCGCTTCAAATCCGAGTTGTTGCACCATGCGCGCGCCATAGCCGTCGAACACGCCAGGGGCCACCACCGCAGGGCCGCCCTGCTGTGCTTGCTTCAGCTTGGCTCGCAATTGTTGACGCAACTGCGTCGGCGTAAGTGCGCGCTGACTTTCTGCAGAGATTGGATTAGCACTCATGCTGCGATTTTCCAATCGGGGTATTTTTTCAAAAAGGGAATGAGCCCGCCTTCGGCCAAAATGGCCAAAATGGCTTCGGGCACTGCGCCCAAAGGTCGCACCAAGTTGCGGTTGCTGACCTCTAATTTTTGTCCGGCCATGTCGATGCGCAACGTATCAGTTTCTTCAATGCCGGCCACATCGCACTCAATCACGGGCAGGCCATTGTTGATGGCATTGCGGAAAAATTGACGGCCAAACGAGGGGGCCACAATGGCTGCCACGCCCATGCGTCGCAAGATGTGAACCGCTTGTTCACGCGACGAGTTGATGCCAAAGTGCGTACCCGCCACGATGACACTGCCCGCGACAAAGCGGGATGCAAAACCGGGTGACACCGCATCAAAGGCTTGCGCAGCAATGAAGGCTTCGTCTTTGCCAGGCAAGTACTTGCCCGAGCAATTAAGGTCGGTGTTGACGTCGTCACCCAAACGGTAAACACGTCCTTGAAGGGTGTGATCAAGCATGTGAAGCCTCCCATTGGCCGCCCGCCACAGTGCGTGGATCGGTGATGTAGCCAGTCAAAGCCGAGGCGGCCACGGTGGCCGCAGAGCCCAGCCAAATGTCGGCGTCGTGGTTGCCCAAGCGGCCTTGGAAATTGCGATTGGCACTGGAGATGACCACTTCGCGGTCGCCCGGAATCAGGTGATTGGTAATGCCGACGCAGGTGCCGCAACCGGCTGCTTCGACAGATGCACCGGCTTCAGTCAAAGCTTCAATCAGGCCTTCACGCGCAGCCGCCAAATAAATTTGACGTGAAGCGGGCGTGATGATCATGCGCACGCCTTTGGCCACGCGCTTGCCTTTGAGCACCGCAGCGGCTTGACGGATGTCGTCCAAACGGCCGTTGGTACATGTGCCAATCAAAGCGAAATTGATTTTTTGGCCCACCACTTCATGCGCCGACACGATGTCGTCCACCGAATGCTTGCGCGCCACTTGCGGGGCCAGTTGCGATGCATCGATTTCAAAGTGGTCGACGTAATGCGCATCGGCATCGGCGCTCAATGGCGCAGGTGTTTTGGCACCATGGGCTTTGAGCCAGGCAAAGGTTTTTTCGTCGGCCTCAAGCAATGCGGCTTTGGCACCCAGCTCGGCGGCGTGGTTGCACAGCGTCATGCGGTCGTCGATTTCCATGGCCTGTACAGCCGAACCGACGTATTCAATAGCGCGGTAGTTCAAACCTTCTGCGCCAAATTTGCCCAGCATGTGCAAGGTCACGTCTTTGGCCCACACGCCGGGTTGCAAGCGGCCCTTGAGGGTGACGCGAACAGACTCGGGAACTCGCAGCCACACTTTGCCCGTGGCCATCACGGCGCTGACGTCGGTGCCTTCAATGCCCGTGCCAAACGCGTTGAAAGCGCCATACGTCACAGAGTGCGTGTCGGTACCGACAATCAAATCACCGCATGTGAGGTGTCCACCTTCGGGCATCACTTGGTGGCAAATGCCATCGCCAATGTCGTACAACACGCTGCCGTGTTCATCGGCAAATTTGCGCATGGCGGTGTGGCCTTGTGCCGCCTCCACCGTGGGCGGTGGCGAAAAGTGATCAAGCACCCAAGCCGTTTTGTTGGCAAAGGGCAAAGACTTGGCACCCATTTTTTCAACCATGCGAATGGCATTGGGCGCACGCGCATCGTGCACCATGGCGAAGCTGACGTTGGCCACCACCAGGTCACCCGCACGGGTGCTTGGCAAACCGGCGTGGCGCGCCAAAAGTTTTTCTGCGAGGGTCAAACCCATGATGTGCTTTCTGAAAAATTAACTGCCTTTGATGTTCGCTTTGCGAACCACATTGCCCCACTTGTCGCTCTCGGCCTTGATGTAACGGGCCGCTTCAGCTGGCGTGGTGGGCGTAGGCTCTAAGCCCAGCTTGCGCAATTGCGCCACCACACCGGGATCTTTCAAAGTGGCCACCAAAGCCGCGTTCAAACGCTTGATGACTTCAGGTGATGTTTTGGCGGGCGCCGCAAAGGCATACCAGTTGGTGGCTTCAAAGCCTGGAAAGCCCGATTCTGCGATGGTGGGCACGTTGGGCAAGGCTTCTAAGCGCTTGAGGCCTGTGGTGGCCAATGGCCTGAGCTTGCCCGTTTGAATGTGCTGCACCGCATCCGTAGGGCTTGAGAAAATAGAAGGCAGCACGCCGCCCAGCAGGTCATTCATGGCCGGCGCACCACCTCGGTAAGCAACGTGTTGGTTGTTGAGGTTCGCAGCAATTTTGAGCAACTCGCCAGCCAAGTGACCACCACCGCCAATACCGGAAGAGCCAAAGGACATCTTGGAATTTTCTTGGCGTGCTTGTTTCAGGTAGTCGTCGAAGGTTTTGACATCGCTGGCCGAGTTGACCACCAAGACATTGCTAAACACCACGCACAAAGTCAGGGCCGCCGTGTCGGTGACGGGGTCGTAGTTCAGCTTGTTCATGTGCTGGTTCACCGACAAAGAACCCACGGTACCCAACATGATGGTGTGGCCATCAGGCGTCGCTTTGGTCAACAAGTCGGTGGCGATGTTGCCACCCGCACCAGGTTTGTTGTCAATGATCACGCTTTGCTTGAGCAATTCAGACAATTTGGGCACCATGATGCGGGCCACCGTGTCGGAGCTGCCACCAGGCGCGAATCCCACCAAAATTTTGATGCTTTGAGTCGGGAAGTTGCTGTCTGCCGAGGCGGTCTGCGCGTGGACTGGCAAGCAAGATGCAGCACACCAGAGGGTGATCGCCAACAAAGCGTTACTGCGCGCGGTATCAAAATTCAAAGGCATGACTTGTCTCTTCTGATTTGGAATGCTGAGAGTGTAGGCTCTAGCCCGATCTTTTCAATCAAATCCCTTGTGTTTGAAGGCTCGTCTGTGAGTTGCCCTCACAGTCCATCAGGGCGGAAAGTACTTTAGTTTTTGGCAGCACAAGCGCTGGCCACGCGCAAGGCCAGGCGGTGCAAAGCTTGCCAAGGGTCGGTGGGCCAATCGGCCACTTTCAAACCTTTGACAATGCCGTCCACTTGATGCGCGTTTTGCAGCAATTGCGCCAAACGGCTGGCAGACAAACGCGGCAACACCCGCTCAAATTGTTTTTCGCGAACGCCCCAAATGCGCTGCTCGCGCAAGGCCATGGGCAAGGGCTTGCCTTCGGCCATGGCGTCTTTGACCCGTTTGAGCGCTCGAATGTCTTCGGCCAAGGTGTAGTGCACCAACACCGCAGCTTCACCCTCGGCTTGCAGGCCATCGAGCATGCGCTGCACACGTGCCACTTGCCCCGACAACACCGACTCTGAGAGTTTGAACACATCGTAGCGCGCCACATTGAGCACGGCGCTTTCAACTTGGGACTGCGTCAGCTCGCCTGCGGGATACAGCAATCCCAGTTTTTGAATTTCTTGGTGAGCCGCCAACAAGTTGCCTTCAACACGGTCGGCAAAAAATTGCAAACAATTTTGGCCATCTTGGCCTGCCACCACGCTTTGTCCTTGCAGCTTCAAACGCTGCGCAATCCATTGCGGCAACTGCGCACGGTCGAGCGAATCAATCTGCACCGTAACCCCGTACTGTTCGAGCGCACCAAACCAAGCACCTTTCTTGGTGGCATTGTCCAATCGCGGCAAGATGAACAAGGTCAAGGTGCTGTCATTGCCTTCTGCGGTTTGAGACAACTGCTGAATCATGGGGCTGCCTTCTTTGCCAGGCTTGCCCGTGGGAATGCGAATCTCCAACAGTTGCTTGTCGGCAAACAAGCTCATCGAGCCGCCGGCTGCCAACACTTCGCTCCAATCAAAATGCGCACCCGACACCACATGCACGCTGCGCTCTGTAAAGCCTTGGCTGCGTGCTGCGGCGCGAATGGCGTCTGCGGCCTCTTGCACCAACAGGGCCTCATCGCCATGCAAGGTGTACAAGCTGCGCAAACCTTTTTGCAAATGCGCTTGGATTTGAGGCAGGGCCAGTTGCATGGGAGGAAACTTTAATCGCGCAACAAGTGCAGGCTTGTCAAAGCGACTTCACGGCGGCCAAGCGTCGCAACATTTGCTGCACGATGTCCACTTGCATGTCGCGGTACATCATGGCTTCTTCAATTTCTTTGGACAAAGCCGCAGACTCCAAGAAGCTCAGGTCGCGTTGTTGTTGCAACTCCACTTCGGGAATCAAATTTTTGCCCTGCGGTGTGCGCAAGCGAAATTTCACTTTCAAGCGCAGTTGCAATTCACGCACTTGACCCGATGCGTTGAGGCCGACCACCACGCGCTCACGAACTTCAGACATCACGTCCAGCACCACCTCACTGGCCGCCATGTCCTTGGCTTCGGTGAAGACGGTCAAGTTGGCATTGCTGGCCAAATGACGTCGCAGGTCTACGCCCAATGCCGACTGACGCGGCAAGATCAGGAACAAAGACTTGAAGGGCAAATCGGCACTTTGGCGCAATTGAAAACCGCAGCCCGACAAGCCTGCAGCGGCCACGCCACTCAACAGCACGCCACCCGCCAATCTGCGCCCCAAGGTTTGCAGCGATTGGCGACGGGTTAGCAACTGTGGGGCCTTGTTCATAGTGTGTGCTTTGAGGCGATTGGCGTGCGGCAGTGTTCTTACAACACCACGTTGACCAAACGGCCAGGCACCACAATGATTTTCTTGGGGGCCGCACCAGCGCTTTGCTTGGTCACTTGCTCATGCGCTGCAGCCGCTTGTTCAATGGCCGCTTTGTCAGCGTTCGCTGGCACCGTGAGCGAGCCACGCAACTTGCCGTTGATTTGCAACATGAGTTCAATTTCGTCGCGCTGCAAAGCCGTTTCGTCCACGCCGGGCCAGGCCACATCGAGCAAATCGCCGCAGCAAGTGCCGTAGCCCAACTCGTTCCACAACTGGAAAGCCAGGTGTGGGCAGGCGGGGTACATCACGCGCAGCAAGATGGAATAGCACTCGGCCAAAGCGGCGTTGTCGTTCACATCGGTAGACGTCGACAGCGGCGAATCTTCCAGCGTGTTGAGCATCTTCATCAGCGCGGACACCACCG
>CANGCI010000043.1 GCA_947451995.1 Comamonadaceae bacterium
AAATCTTTGAGTGTTTTCAACACAGCGGTCTTGCCTCGAATTTCTGTCACTCGGGCGTAGAGGCTGGGTTCGCCTGGCGCTTCAAGGTACACAAATTGGTTGATCAAGAGGCTTGGCACCAAGGGGCCACTCAAGCGATAGAAGGTGTGGCTGCCTTGTTGCCAGCTTTCGATGGCTTTGCCGTGACGATTCCAAAAATCAGGTGGCAAGGGCATGGCACCGGAGTACAGCAGATCGCCATCTTCCAGCACTTTGTCGTTTTGGTAGTCCTCGGCAGCCAGGCCCAATGCGCGGGCTTTGACGCGCATGTTGATGTCTTTGGAAACCAAGACAACTTCCCTTGGGGCGTGCAATTTACCCAAGGCTTGAACCACACCCAAAATTTGGTTGTCGGCTTTTCCCTGAGGCAAGCTCATGGGCAAGCTGACATCCATGATTTGGGTTTGGAAAAACAATTTGCCGCCAGAGTCGATGTGACCTGTGGCATTGAGTGGCAATCCCAGTTTGATGTCAGAGCCAGGGGTTGCAGCCAATGCATCCAAGAAACGACTGGTTTGACGTGCATTGCGCGCCACTTCTGTCATGCCTTTTTTGTGGCTGTCCAGCTCCTCTAAAACAATCATCGGCAGATAGACGTCGTGCTCTTCAAATTGAAAGAGGCACATGGGGTCGTGCATCAGAACGTTGGTGTCCAAGACGAACAATTTCGTGGGACCTTGGTTCTTTTTAGAGGTCTTGGTTTTCTTTGGCGCCTGCTGGGGAGCAGGCTCACGCGAGTAGGAGGGGGTGATGCTTTGTTCTTGTGACTCAGGCATTGCTTTTTTGGCAATGGGTTTCTTGGTCACGTTGTCATGCGGCATTGATTTGGCAGGTGCACTGACGGCGCTTTCTGTTTTGGCGAGCGCTTTGGAGGAGATCAATGATGCGCGCTGTGTGGGAGCGGGGGGCAATGGCATGAAGGGTGGCCTCTGGTGAAAAGTTAAAAACGAGAACGCAAAGAAAAAGCCGCCTGGAGGCCAAGGCGGCTTTGCTTTAGGGTTGGATCTGGATGGGGCTGTAATTTCAGCGGCATGCTGCCATTATGCGGCTTTTTTCAGGGCCTTGACGGCTTTCAGAACTTCTTCCACGTGGCCTGGCACTTTCAAGCCACGCCATTCTTCTTTGACCAAGCCGTCTGGGCCGATCAAGAAGGTGCTGCGCTCAATGCCTTTGACTTTCTTGCCGTACATGATTTTGTTTTTGACAACGCCAAACATGTGGCACATTTTTTCTTCTGTGTCGGCAATCAACTCAAAAGGGAGTTCCAACTTGGACTTGAATTCATCGTGTGACTTCATGTTGTCGCGGGATACACCAAAGACGGTGGCTCCAGCTTTGGCAAAGTCTTTGTATTTGTCGCGAAACTGCATCGCCTCAGTGGTGCAACCAGGTGTATTGTCCTTCGGGTAGAAGTACAAAATCATGATTTTGCCGTTGTGAGATGTGTTTGAAACCTTCAAGCCGCCCGTTGCGTTTGCTTCAAATTCGGGGAGGGGTTTGTTAACAACGATCGCCATAGAACTAATCTCACGTGACAGAAATGAACCGCATAACCGATCTGGTGCTGAGGGGCAACATCACCGGACGGGAATCGCGTATTTTATCCTGAAACTATAAGGGGTTTTGCAATAACCCTGAAAACCACCCAATCAAACCTCGCTCAGAGGCAGATAGGCCAAAACGACGTGCCGTCCCTCACCGGCCAGCACATTGAAAGTGCGGCAGGCAGCCCCGCTGTCCATGGTTTCAACCCCAATGCCTTGACGAATCAGGCCTTGGAGCAGCTTGGGGGAGGGGAATCGAAGCCGTTGACCACTGCCAAAGATGACCAATTCCGGCCTGAAGGCCAGCAATTCATCAAAGGCGTCTTGTGTCAGGTCTGCAAAAGTGACTGCGGACCATGTTTGAGGGCCTTGGATGGCGCACAACTTCATGGGGCCAGCTTGCAGTTTTCCGTTGACGACAACACCTTCAGCGCTGTAGCTTTGAATCGAATATGCGTTGCTGGCATCGGGATGGAGTTTCATGCGGTATTGTTTCTTAAAAAGGGCCAGTTCTGTGGTCAAATTATAGGTTTTCCCCAGCGCTAACACCCCTCGGAGGGATTTTGAAAACTATCCAAAAATCAGCCAAGCTTGCCAACGTTTGTTATGACATCCGCGGCCCCATCATGGACCGCGCCAGACAAATGGAAGAAGAGGGGCACAAAATCATCAAATTGAACATCGGCAACTTGGCGGTGTTTGGCTTTGATGCGCCCGAAGAAATTCAGCAAGACATGATTCGCAATCTGCCCAATTCGGCGGGTTATTCGGACAGCAAGGGGATTTTTGCCGCGCGCAAGGCGGTGATGCATGAGACTCAAAAGCAGGGCATCAAAGGCGTCACATTGGACGACATTTATCTGGGCAATGGGGCCAGTGAATTGATTGTGATGGCCACCAATGCGTTGCTCGACAACGGCGACGAGCTCTTGTTGCCAGCGCCCGACTATCCCTTGTGGACGGCTGCGGCCAGCCTTTCTGGTGGAACGCCCGTTCACTACCTTTGCGATGAAACCAAGGGCTGGATGCCCGACCTGGAAGACATTCGCGCCAAAATTACAGCCAAAACCAAAGGCATCGTGGTGATCAATCCCAACAACCCAACGGGAGCGCTTTACTCCGACGAGTTGTTGTTGGGTATCGTGGCAATTGCACGCGAACACGGGCTGGTGATTTTTGCAGATGAAGTCTATGACAAGGTTTTGTACGATGGTGTGAAGCACACGCCTATCGCCAGCCTCAGCCAAGATGTCCTCACCATCACCTTCAACTCATTGTCTAAAAGTTACAGATCGTGCGGATACCGCGCGGGTTGGATGTTTCTGACGGGTGACAAGCGTCCCGCCAAAGATTACATCGAGGGTTTGAACATGTTGTCCAACATGCGCCTGTGTGCCAATGTGCCGGGACAGTGGGCCATTCAAACAGCCTTGGGTGGTCATCAAAGCATCAATGAATTGGTGAACGAGGGTGGACGTCTGCGCAAGCAACGAGACCTCGCTTATGAGTTGATCACGGCTATTCCTGGCGTAACGTGTGTGAAGCCCAGTGCGGCGCTTTACATGTTTCCCAAACTCGATCCCCAAATTTATCCCATCCAAGACGACCAACAGTTTTTCTTGGAAATGTTGCAAGAGACCAAAGTGATGCTGGTTCAAGGTACCGGTTTCAACTGGACAGAACCTGATCATTTCCGAATTGTGTTCTTGCCTCATTTGGATGATTTGCGTGAAGCCATTGCAAGAATGGCCAAGTTTTTAGAAAAAGCGCGTTTGCGTTTTGGTACTGCGGTTTAAGTGAGAGAGTTATGAATCCAATACAAGTCGGCCTGATGGGCATGGGCACAGTCGGTAGCGGCACATTCAATGTGCTCAAGCGCAATCAAGAAGAAATTAAACGACGCGCCGGTCGAGGCATTGAGATCACCATGGTGGCTGATCTGGATGTGGCCAAGGCCCAGTCGCTGTGTGGTGATCATGTGAAAGTGGTGAACGATGCGCGCCAGATCATTGCCAACCCCGACATTGACATTGTGGTTGAACTGATTGGCGGCTATGGCATTGCCAAGACTTTGGTGCTTGAAGCCATTGCCGCGGGCAAACACGTGGTCACGGCCAACAAGGCATTGCTGGCCGTTCATGGCACAGAAATTTTTGCAGCTGCACATGCCAAAGGCGTGATGGTTGCTTTTGAAGCAGCCGTAGCGGGCGGCATTCCCATTATCAAAGCGTTGCGCGAAGGTTTGACGGCCAACAGCATTCAGTGGGTGGCGGGAATCATCAACGGCACCACCAATTTCATCTTGTCTGAGATGCGTGAAAAGGGCTTGGACTTTGATGTGGTGCTCAAAGAGGCTCAGCGATTGGGCTATGCAGAAGCCGACCCGACCTTTGACATTGAAGGTGTTGATGCAGCACACAAAGCCACACTCATGAGTGCTTTGGCGTTTGGCATTCCCGTTCAATTCGACAAAGCCTATGTTGAAGGCATTACCAAATTGGGTGCGGCCGATATCAAATACGCCGAGCAATTGGGTTACCGCATCAAGTTGCTGGGCATTACCAAGCGCACGGATGCGGGTGTTGAATTGCGTGTGCACCCTAGCTTGGTGCCCACACAACGCCTGATTGCCAACGTTGAAGGCGCTATGAATGCCGTGATGGTGCAGGGCGATGCCGTCGGCACCACGCTTTACTACGGTAAGGGTGCGGGGTCTGAGCCAACCGCCAGTGCTGTGATTGCCGATTTGGTCGACATCACGCGCTTGCACACAGCCGACCCTTTGAACCGTGTGCCCCATTTGGCTTTCCAACCCAATGCCATGAGCAATTTGAAAATTTTGCCCATGTCCGACGTTGTGACCAGTTACTACTTGCGCTTGCGCGTGGCAGATGAGGCGGGCGTTTTGGCCAAGTTGACGGGCCTGTTGGCAGAGGCCAACATCAGCATTGATGCGGTGCTTCAACGCGAAGCCGATCAGGTCAGTCAAGCGGGTGAAAACCAAACTGATGTGATCATCCTCACGCACGATACCGTAGAGGGCAAGATGAATGAAGTGTTGGCGCAAATGCAAGCCTTGCCCACTGTGATGGCGCCCATCACCAAAATCCGCAAAGAAGAGCTGAACTGATGCGCTACTTGTCTACCCGCGGTCATGCTGATCGCAAACGTTTTTGTGAAATTTTGCTGGAAGGCCTGGCGCCCGACGGTGGTTTGTATTTGCCCGAAACGTACCCCCAAATTTCAGCAGACAACTTGACGCACCTGCGCCAAGTTTGGCAAACCAAAGGCTATGCAGCGTTGGCGTTCGAAGTGCTGTCTCTGTACATTGATGACATCCCATCCAATGATCTGCAAGCCCTTTGCCAAAAGACCTACACAGAAGCCGCTTTCGGTACGTCCCAAATTGTGCCCTTGAAGTCCCTCAAAACCAAAGCGGCGCCTGGCGCACAAGTGAGTTTGGAAGCCTTGTCAAATGGTCCAACGTTGGCATTCAAAGACATGGCCATGCAACTGTTGGGCAATTTGTTTGAGTACGAGTTGGCGCGTCGCAATGCCGAGTTGAACATTTTTGGTGCAACTTCCGGTGACACGGGCAGTGCTGCAGAGTACGCCATGCGCGGCAAAAAAGGTGTGCGTGTGTTCATGACCAGCCCACAAGGCCGCATGAGCCCATTCCAACAAGCGCAAATGTTCAGCTTGCTGGATGAGAACATTCACAACATTGCCATCGAAGGTGTGTTCGACGATTGCCAAGACATTGTGAAAGCTGTCAGCAACGATTTGGATTTCAAACGCAAGTACAAAATTGGGACCGTCAATTCCATCAACTGGGCTCGTCTACTGGCGCAGGTGGTGTACTACTTTGCGGGTTACTTTCAGGCCACGCAAGACAACTCACAAAAGGTTAGCTTCAGCGTACCCAGTGGCAATTTTGGCAACGTGTGTGCCGGTCATGTGGCGCGCATGATGGGTTTGCCCATTGACCAATTGGTGGTGGCTACCAATGAAAATGACGTGCTCGACGAGTTCTTCAGAACGGGTGTCTATCGCGTTCGAGGCACAGCCGATACCCACGAAACATCCAGTCCTTCGATGGACATTTCCAAGGCCAGCAACTTTGAACGCTTTGTGTTTGACTTGCTTCAGCGCGATGCTGTTCGAACCAAAGATTTGTTCTATGACCAATTGAATCAAAAAGGTCAGTTTGATTTAGGTCACGACCCCTTGTTTGCTACGGCCAAAACCAAATTCGGTTTCATCAGCGGTAAGAGCACACATGCTGATCGACTCAAAACCATCCAAGAGGTTTTTGCAGACAATCACATCATGATCGACACGCACACAGCCGATGGCTTGAAAGTGGCAGTGCCGCTGGCCAAACCAGGCATTCACATGCTTGTGTTGGAAACAGCTTTGCCCATCAAGTTTGCTGCCACCTTGGTGGAAGCCTTGGGACGTGAACCCGATCGGCCAGCCAAGTTTGAGGGCATTGAGGCCTTGCCCAAGCGGGTACAAGTGATGCCCAAGTCTGTCGACGCCGTCAAAAAGTACATTGCGCAGCACTGCGACTGATCCCGATGGCCACCGACAACACTCCCAAACGCCCACCCCTGATGTCCTTGGACGAGGCCTTGGACCATGTGTTGAAAGGGGCCATCGTCATCCCTGAACACGAGTCAGTGCCCAGCTTTGAGGCCGACGGTCGTGTCTTGGCTGAAGACCTGGTGTCTCAACTCCAGGTGCCGCCGCAAGACAATTCTTCAATGGATGGCTATGCCCTTCGCTTAGAGGATGTGCCAGTTGCAGGGGCAAGATTGAAGGTGACCCAACGCATTCCAGCGGGTCACAACGGTCAGGCGCTTCAAGCAGGTGAAGCCGCGCGCATCTTTACAGGTGCACCCATTCCGCCAGGTGCCAATGCGGTTGTGATGCAAGAGGATACCCAACTCGATTCATCCACTGAGGTCCCTGAAGTGGCTGTCCAAGTGATACCCAGCCAGGGTCAATGGATCCGGCGAAGTGGCGAAGATGTGACCCGCGGTGCGGTTGTGTTGCCAAAAGGCACGCGGCTAGATCCTGCCGCATTGGGTTTGGCCGCCAGCATTGGCGTTGCCAAAGTGAATGTGGTCTGTCGTCCACGCGTTGCCTTGTTTTCCACGGGTGATGAGTTGGTGATGCCTGGCGACGTTGAGCCGCAAAACATGCGACCTGGCGCGATCTACAACTCCAACCGATTTTTCCTTCGCGCCTTGTTGGTTCGTGCTGGCTGCGACGTTACGGATTTGGGTATCGTGCCAGACAACTTGAGCTCAACTCTACAAGTTATGAAGGCGGCAGCCGCTGACCATGATTTGATTTTGACCAGTGGCGGCGTGTCTGTGGGTGAAGAAGATCATGTCAAGCCAGCGGTCGAAGCCTTGGGTGGTTTGAATTTGTGGCAAATTTCCATGAAGCCCGGCAAACCATTTGCCTTCGGTTTTCTCAATCCACAGGGCGCCTCCGCATCCAAGAAAACATATTTCATGGGACTGCCTGGCAATCCAGTTTCAAGCTTTGTGACTTTCCAATTGTTGGTTCGTCCCTTCTTGTTGGCTTTGCAAGGTGTGGCGGCAGTTCGCCCAATGCCCTATCGTCTGCAAGCTCATTTCGATCTTCCTAAACCTGATAAACGGCGCGAATTTTTGCGTGTCAAACGCAATGCCCAAGGCGGGGTAGAGTTGTTCCCCAATCAAAGCTCTGGTGTTTTGACTTCCGTCGTTTGGGGTGATGGTGTGGTGGACAACCCAGGCGCGCAAGCCATTCAAGTGGGTGATTGGGTGTCGTTTTATCCCTTCGCGGAGTGGCTGCAATGAAACTTCGTTTGCGTTACTTTGCTTCATTGCGAGAGCAGCTTGGCAAGTCTCACGAAGACATGACGACCAATGCGCAAACTGTGGGCGAGTTGAGAGATCAACTGCTTGCGCAAGGCGGTGCTTATTTGTGTTTAGCGCGCGGCAAAGCTGTCCGAATGGCTTTGAACCAAGTCATGGTGGAGGAGGATGCGCCCATCACGGACAACGCCGAGTTGGCTTTTTTTCCGCCGGTGACAGGGGGCTGAAACATGCAGCCTCGCGTGGTCATTCAAACTGAAGACTTCAATGTGGCTGAAGTGCTGGCTGCGCTTCGCGCCAATGACCTGAGAGTGGGCGCAGTTTGTTCGTTTGTAGGTACGGTTCGCGATACGCGCATGCTCACCGGGCAAGCGGTAGATGAGGTTGTTTCAATGACCTTAGAGCACTATCCTGGCATGACCGAGTCTTCCATCGAGGCCATGATTGAAGAGGCGCATCAGCGTTTTGATTTTTACCAAGCCAAGGTCATTCACCGAGTGGGCGACTTGAAACCTGCCGATCAAATTGTGTTGGTTGCTGTCACCTCGGCACATCGCGGCGAAAGCTTCAAGGCCTGTGAGTTTTTAATGGACTACTTGAAAACCCAGGCGCCCTTTTGGAAAAAAGAGGAAACCCCCGAAGGTGCGCAATGGGTTGATGCGCGGGTCAGTGATGACCAAGCCCTGGCTCGCTGGGGCATCAAGTCAAGCAACGCTTAACGGATGGATAGACGCAGTCAGTGTTGGTAAGCTGGCCGCTCAGCACTGGCAGGGTCCAAGTTGTCGGGACGCTGCGAAAAATCAGGTTGTTGCCATTGCGCTTTTTTCAAAGCTTGTTCAATGAGGTGCAACAAGCCATGCAACAAAGCTGCCTGAAGATTGAATTCACAAGATGCACCACTGGCATTCTCGCCACTCTTGTCTTGAAATAACAAATTCAAACTGCCACTGTTGTGCAAATTCAGTTGAACATCGGTCACCAGCATGGGGGTGGAGCCCAACGGAAGGCTGAGGTTTTGCGAGACAAAGGGCGTTGAAAAATCGGCTTGTGACAGAAAGTTCTCGCGCTTTAACTCAGCCAACATTTGTTGAGCCGTAGTGTCTGTCGCCATCACTTGGGGGTCGCGGGCTTCAAGTTGAACCACGGAGGCCTGCAGATGTGGCAGCAAGCGCAGTGTCATGGCCCTAGTGAGCCACAGCCTGAACTCCTGACTGTCTTGATTGCTGACCCGCAAGGCCAAGCGATCTTGACGTTCGTCATATTGGACCGACATTTGGTGAATGTTCATTCTGACATTCTAGAGGCTCTGGGCAGGGCAGTGGCTCAATTTGGCCGCCCTCTTGAAAAATAGCCACATCGGCCCAAAATGGATCTCAATAGGAGATTCAAATGCGAATTGACAAACTGACCACCAAATTTCAAGAAGCACTTGGCGATGCCCAGAGCTTGGCCTTGGGCAAAGACCATGCTTACATCGACCCTGCACACGTTTTGCTTGCCATGCTGCAACAACAGGATGGCCCCAAGGCTTTGCTACAACGGGCTGGCGTCAACCTGTCCGCCTTGATGTCTACCGCCACATCGGCTGTCGAACGATTGCCTCAGGTCACGGGTCAAGATCAGGTTCAAGTGGGCCCAGATCTGGTCAAACTGTTGCAGGCTGCAGAAAAAGAATCACTGAAACGCGGTGACTCTTTTGTGGCCAGCGAACTTTTTTTGTTGGCCTTGGCAGACAGCAAGTCTGAGTTGGCTCGCAACGCCAAAGCGGCGGGCTTGAGCCGTCAAAGTTTAGAAACTGCAGTCGATGCAGTGCGTGGAGGACAAAACGTGAACAGTGCAGAAGCCGAAGGACAACGCGAGTCCTTGAAAAAATATTGCCTTGATCTGACGGAGCGTGCGCGCATGGGCAAGCTCGATCCCGTGATTGGCCGCGACGATGAAATTCGCAGAGCCATTCAGGTTTTGCAGCGACGCACCAAAAATAACCCCGTCTTGATCGGTGAACCTGGTGTGGGCAAAACAGCCATCGTGGAAGGTTTGGCGCAGCGCATTGTGGCCGGCGAGGTGCCCGACTCATTGAAGGGCAAGCGGGTCTTGTCTTTGGACATGGCTTCTTTGTTGGCAGGCGCCAAGTTCCGCGGTGAGTTTGAAGAGCGTCTCAAATCCGTTCTCAACGAGCTTGCCAAGGACGAAGGTCAAACCATTGTGTTCATCGATGAGTTACATACCATGGTGGGCGCAGGCAAGGCCGAGGGTGCTATGGACGCAGGCAACATGCTCAAGCCTGCATTGGCACGCGGCGAATTGCATTGCGTGGGTGCCACCACCTTGGACGAATATCGCAAATACATTGAAAAAGATGCTGCACTAGAGCGTCGTTTTCAAAAGATCTTGGTGGGTGAGCCCAGCGTGGAGGCCACCATTGCCATCTTGCGGGGCTTGCAAGAGAAGTATGAAATTCACCATGGTGTGGACATTACCGACCCTGCCATTGTGGCGGCGGCGGAACTCAGTCACCGCTACATCACCGATCGATTTTTGCCCGACAAGGCCATCGATTTGATTGATGAGGCGGCTTCCAAAATTAAAATTGAAATTGATTCCAAACCTGAGGTGATCGACAAGCTTGATCGACGTTTGATCCAGTTGCAGATTGAACGTGAGGCTGTCAAAAAGGAAACCGATGAGGCCTCTCAAAAACGCTTGGGCCTGATTGAAGAAGAGATCGTGACGCTGAAAAAAGAAGCAGCCGATCTGGAAGAGATTTGGAAAACCGAAAAAGCGCAAGCACAGGGCAGCCAAAACGTTCGCGAAAAAATTGACCAATTGCGTCAACAAATTGAAGAACTCACCCGCAAAGGCGACTTCAACAAGGTTGCTGAGTTGCAATATGGCAAATTGCCTGAACTTGAAAAGCTGTTGTCTGAGACACAGGCTAAGGAATTGAATCCAGAAGCGGGTTCTGCGCCACGCTTGTTGCGCACGCAAGTGGGTGCTGAAGAAATTGCCGAAGTGGTCAGTCGTGCCACTGGCATACCCGTGTCCAAAATGATGCAGGGTGAGCGTGAAAAACTGTTGCAAATGGAAGACAAGTTGCACGAACGTGTGGTGGGTCAAGACGAAGCCATCGCTGCTGTCTCGCATGCCATTCGCCGTTCACGCTCGGGCTTGTCCGACCCTCAAAGACCCACAGGCTCCTTCTTGTTCTTGGGCCCAACAGGCGTTGGCAAAACAGAGTTGTGTAAAGCCTTGGCGGGCTTTTTGTTTGACAGCGAGGATCACCTGATCCGCATCGACATGAGTGAGTTCATGGAGAAGCATTCGGTTGCCCGTCTCATTGGCGCGCCACCTGGTTACGTCGGTTACGAAGAGGGCGGCTACCTCACGGAAGCCGTGCGCAGAAAGCCTTACTCGGTTTTGTTGCTCGATGAGGTTGAAAAAGCGCACCCTGATGTCTTTAACGTGTTGCTTCAAGTGTTGGACGATGGGCGCTTGACGGATGGTCAAGGCCGCACAGTCGACTTCAAAAACACAGTCATCGTGATGACGTCCAACATTGGCTCTCACTTGATTCAGTCCATGGTGGGAGAGTCCAATGACGACATCAAAGAGGCTGTTTGGGGTGAATTGAAGAATCACTTCCGTCCCGAGTTTTTGAACCGCATCGACGAGACGGTGGTCTTTCACAGTTTGGACGCCAAGCACATTGAATCGATTGCCAAAATACAACTCCAAATTTTGGAAGCTCGTTTGGCGAAGATGGACTTGCACCTTGAGGTCTCGCCTGCGGCGTTGGCGGAACTGGCCAAGGTGGGCTTTGACCCTGTGTTTGGTGCCCGTCCCTTGAAGCGAGCCGTGCAGCAAAGGATTGAAAACCCGCTGTCCAAACTGCTCCTTGAGGGCAAGTTCTTGCCAAAGTCGGTGATCCCTGTGGATGTCGACCCAGTGAAGGACCCAGGCGTTTTTAAATTTGACCGTGTGGTGAGCTAAAGTGAATCACCAGGTGACCTTGCTTCGTCTTAAGAATTCGCTTTGAAAGTATCATGCGGCCTTGATCACAAGAGGCTGTATGAGCAATCTAAACGACAAACAAGCTGAAACTGGTTCCAAGACTCAAATGGGAGGTCACCTCCTGGTGGAATGTTTGGTGGCCCAAGGCATTTCCCACGCCTTTGGTGTCCCTGGCGAAAGTTACTTGGCCGTCTTGGACGGTTTTCACAAATACAAAGATCAGATTCAGTTTGTGACTTGCCGGCAAGAGGGTGGGGCGGCCTTCATGGCGGATGCCCAAGGTCGTTTAACGGGCCGTCCTGGCGTTTGTTTCGTGACCCGAGGCCCCGGTGCCACCAATGCCTCAATTGGCGTTCATACGGCGTTTCAAGACTCTACGCCCATGGTTTTGTTTGTGGGCGATGTGGCCACCGATACACGTGACCGCGAAGCCTTCCAAGAAGTCGATTTCTGTTCTTTTTTTGGACCCAGCACCAAGGGCATGGCCAAACGCGTCGAGCGCATCGACGATGCCAAGCGCATACCTGAATACGTGGCACGCGCATTTGCCACCGCGATGAACGGCCGACCCGGTCCCGTGGTTCTGGTTTTACCTGAAGACATGTTGACCCACGAGGTGACGGCCCAACCCTTGCCAAAGCAAGAACCCGTGGAGGCTTGGAGTGATCCCGGTAGTTTGCGTCAACTGCGTGAGATGTTGTTGGCGGCCAAACGGCCATTTGTGATTGCCGGCGGCGGCGGTTGGACCCCGCAAGCCGCACAAGCGCTGCAAAGGTTTGCGGAAAATTGGCAATTGCCCGTTGGCAATGCCTTCCGATTTCAAGACACCTTTGACAACTTCCATCCTTTGTATGCGGGTGATGTCGGGATTGGCATCAATCCCAAACTGTCGCAGCGCATCAAAGACAGCGATTTGATTTTGGCCATTGGCCCCCGATTGGGCGAAATGACCACCAGTGGCTACACACTTTTGGAAGTTCCCAAACCAAAGCAAAAGCTCGTGCACATTCACGCAAGTGCTGAAGAGCTTCACCGTGTGTATTCGGCAGATTTGGCCATCTGTGCCACCATGAATGCCGCCGCACGAAGCCTTGAAGTGTTGACCGCGCCGCCGTCAGTGCCTTGGTCAGACTGGACGGCACAGGCCAATGCGGATTACCGCGCCAATATTCAGCCACAGTCTTTAGCCGGCCTGCCACACGACTCGGCCCAGGGCTTGGTGAACATGCCCGAGGTGGTTGCTGCATTGCAGCGGCATTTACCGGCAGATGCCGTGCTGACCAATGGTGCAGGTAATTTTGCAAGTTGGGTCCACCGTTATTACCAGCACCACGGCTTGAGCAAAGGCTTGAAGACGCAATTGGCGCCAACGGTGGGTGCCATGGGGTACGGCGTGCCTGCAGGTATCGCCGCTTCCATCGTGTCCAAGCGAGTGGCATTCACCATTGCAGGTGACGGTGATTTTTTAATGAATGGCCAAGAGTTGGCAACAGCCTGTCAGCATGGCGCCAAATCGATTGTGGTGCTATTGAACAATGGCATGTACGGCACCATTCGCATGCATCAAGAGCGCGATTTTCCGACCCACAACATGGGCTCCAACTTGAACAATCCGCACTTTGCCAATTTGGCCAAAGCATATGGGTATGAAGGCATTCGAATTTCCAAGACGGAAGAGTTTGAGCCTGCACTGATCCAGGCGCTTCAACGTGAGCAGGGTACCTTGATTGAAATCATGTTGGACCCGGAAGTCATTACCACCCGAGGCACGCTCTCGGCCATCACGCAAAATGCTTTGAAATCGAAGTCATAAAAAAAAGCCGGGATGACCCGGCTTTTTTTCATTCGAGAAGCATTGAATTACTTCAGGTGCTTGCCGATCAGGCCGGCCATCTCGAACATGCTAACTTGGGCTTTGCCAAAGACTGCTTTGAGTTTGTCATCAGCGTTGATGTTGCGCTTGTTGACTTTGTCTTGCAGGTTGTTTTTCTTGATGTAAACCCACAGCTTGCTCACGACTTCAGTACGTGGCAGTGGGGATGCACCCACCACAGCAGCCAAAGCGGCGCTAGGTGTCAAAGCCTTCATGAAAGCGGCATTAGGTGTGCGCTTTTTTGCGGGGGCTTTTTTGGCTGCAGGCTTTTTAGCTGGTGCAGCTTTCTTTGCAGGTGCAGCTTTTTTAGCGGGTGCTGCTTTTTTTGCAGGTGCCGCTTTTTTCGCTACGGGTTTTTTGGCGGGTGCTGCCTTCTTTGCAGGAGCAGCTTTTTTTGCCGGAGATTTTTTTGCAGTTGCCATTTTGAAATTCCTTAAGTCGGAAGTTGGTTCGCAGCCGGAAACTTATTTATCCGGCTGAGCGGATGCTACTGGAGAAAGTGCGTGTTTCCAAGGGGCAGATGAGTTTTTTTAAGTGTGATGTTGCAGATAACCCTCTTGAGAAAAATTCATTGTTTGACTTGCATGAAGCATTGATGTGGTGATTGGTGGGGAAGTGGCATTGGGAGTTTGGAAATTTAATTTCACAATACAAAATCAGCATGTGTTGCACCGCAGTAATTTTTCTCAATATGAGAGATGATATTTTGCAATGAGAAATCGGATAACTAACACATTGATTTTAAATATAAAAATAATTGTCTTATATAAGACATAAGATGTTTTCGTGGTCTTCTATAAGACTTAGAATTTTCACCAGTGCCAAAGATTTCCAAGAATGAATTGGCCGCAACATCAACCACACCTAAGGAAAACGTCATGCCTCAAAACCTCGTTGAACAACTCAGCCGTGAACAACAAATTGCCGCTTTGGAAAAAGATTGGGCCACCAACCCCCGTTGGAAGGGCATCAAACGCGGCTACTCAGCTGCCGATGTCGTGCGTTTGCGCGGCTCTTTCCCCATCGAGCACACATTGGCTCGCCGTGGTGCAGAGAAACTGTGGGACTTGCTTCACACAGAAGACTACGTCAATTGCTTGGGCGCATTGACGGGTGGTCAAGCCATGCAGCAAGTGAAAGCTGGCATCAAAGCCATCTATTTGTCTGGCTGGCAAGTCGCTGCTGACAACAACTCATACGCATCGATGTACCCCGACCAATCTTTGTATCCAGTCGACTCCGTGCCAAAGGTGGTGGAGCGCATCAACAACAGCTTCCGCCGTGCTGACGAAATTCAATGGTCCAAAGGCACCAACCCTGGCGACAAAGATTACACAGATTATTTCGCGCCTATCGTTGCCGATGCTGAAGCCGGTTTCGGTGGCGTGCTGAATGCCTTCGAATTGATGAAAGCCATGATTGCGGCAGGTGCAGGTGGCGTTCACTTTGAAGACCAATTGGCGTCTGTGAAAAAGTGCGGTCACATGGGTGGCAAAGTTTTGGTGCCAACCACTGAGGCTTGCCAGAAATTGATCGCAGCCCGCATGGCTGCTGACGTTTGCGGCGTTCCCACTTTGGTGATTGCACGTACCGACGCAGAAGCTGCTGACTTGCTCACCAGCGACTACGACGAAAACGACAAGCCTTTCCTGACAGGTGAACGTACTGCAGAAGGTTTCTACAAAACCAAGAAAGGCATGGCGCAAGCCATTAGCCGCGCAGTGGCCTATGCGGAGTACGCCGACTTGGTCTGGTGTGAAACCGGTACCCCCGATTTGGAATTTGCTCGCAAGTTTGCTGAAGCTGTTCACAAAAAGCACCCCGGTAAATTGTTGGCCTACAACTGCTCACCTTCTTTCAACTGGAAGAAAAACTTGGACGATGCCACCATCGCCAAATTCCAGAAAGAACTCGGCGCCATGGGTTACAAGTACCAGTTCATCACTTTGGCGGGCATTCACTCCATGTGGTACAACATGTTTGACTTGG
>CANGCI010000044.1 GCA_947451995.1 Comamonadaceae bacterium
GACATCTTGGACGAAGTAGAGCGCGAACTGGGCATGCCCTGCGTGCCCATGACTTGGCCTGTGGGCCAAGGCAAATCGTTTGGCGGCATCATCAACTTGCGCACCAATGCCATGACTGTGTTTGAGTCGGGCAGCGAGCGCTTGCCGCAAGACTTTGAAGCCATGCCCCTTTCAGAAGCGGCCGCATTGCACACACGCTTTGGCGCCGAATTTGCCACCGCACTCGAGAGCATGGAGTTGGCCACTGGCGCCTCACCGGCCTTTGACCGTGAAGCCTTCTTGGCCGGCAAACAAACCCCCGTCTTCTTCGGCTCCGGTGTGAACAACTTCGGTGTGATGGAAGTGCTAGACGCCTTGGTCGACTTGGCCCCCTCACCCAAGCCCCGCACCAGTTCACTCATGGTGAACAAACAGCCCGTTATCAAAGAAGTGCAGCCCGAAGACGCTGCCTTTGCAGGCGTGGTGTTCAAGGTGCAAGCCAACATGGACCCCTCGCACCGCGACCGCATTGCGTTTGTGCGCATGGCCTCGGGCAAGTACACCCCCGGCATGAAACTCAAAGTGCAACGCACCGGCAAAGAACTGCGTCCTACCAGCGTGGTGACCTTCTTGAGCCAACGCCGCGAAGCAGTAGACGAAGCTTATGCAGGCGACATCATTGGCTTCACCACCCACGGCGGTGTGCAGTTAGGCGACACCATCACCGATGGCGCCAACTTGCTGTTCACGGGTCTGCCTTTCTTCGCGCCTGAACTGTTCATGACGGTTATCTTGAAGAATCCGCTTAGAACCAAACAACTGCAAGCGGGACTTGATCAGCTGGGTGAAGAAGGCGCCATTCAAGTCTTTAAACCCGAAGTGGGCGGCCCTATGTTGCTGGGCGCTGTGGGCCAGTTGCAGTTTGAAGTGGTACAGCACCGCCTCAAGGCTGAATACGATTGCGATGTGCGATTGGAAGGATGCCAGTACACCGGTGCGCGTTGGATTACGGCCGATACCCCTGCCGAACTGCGAGAGTTCTTAAACGCGTATCCCCAGCGCATGGCATTGGATGCGGCAGATACCTTGGCTTACCTTTGCACTTCGCCTTACGACGTGCGCTTGGCGCAAGAGCGCTTTCCGAAGATTCACTTCCATCCGCTGCGTGAGCATGCGGGCTTGTCTTTGGGATCTGCTTCATAAAGCTCATCACGCGTCCAATCTCTTTGCCCATGTATAGGTTGACTTTTCAATCTGGCGGTCAAGATTTTCTTTGCTTCCAAGCGAGCTGAGAGTTCCGCTTCCATAATTGAATTTGAATTGATTCCAGGTTTTCTCGTCATAAGGAATACTTTAGTTGGGAACACAGCCTAAAGCAATGTATTTAAATGGAATATGAATTAGAGTGATCTTTTGATGCGCATCACATACTGAAAGGCTCTCAATGTTCGATAAATCAAAAGTTACAAGTGATGCGAAGGCTTCGACTTCCCTAAAAGCTATTCCTAAATTCAAAAGTGAAGCTGAAGAAAGAATTTTTTGGAATGATGCTTCTATTGACGCAACTGATTACTTTGAAGCATCCAAAATGCGAATTGCAAAATTTATCAAACTAAAACCTTCTCAAAATTTGAAATGAAGCCTCTGTCGTCATGGCCCCCAAGCGCTCGCGCCAACATCGTTGGCGTGTTCACCGACATTGACGACACCCTCACAACCGAAGGCGCCATCACAGCCGATGCGCTTCAGGCCCTGCACGATTTAAATGCCGCGGGGCTCTTGGTCATTCCCATCACCGGCAGACCTGTGGGTTGGAGCATCCCCTTCGCATCCACCTGGCCCGTCAATGCCATGGTGGCCGAGAACGGCGCTGTGGCCTTGCTTCACAACCCGCAAACAAAGCAAGTCAACAAAATCTACCAACAAGACTTGGCCACCCGCACACGCAACTTCCAAGAAATGCAACGAATCGCGAAACGCGTGCTACAAGAAATTCCAGGCACCGTGATGGCCCAAGATTCACCTGGTCGAGAAACCGACATTGCGTTTGACCACAGCGAATTTCATCACCTGTCTCAAGAACAAATTCAGCAAGTTTTAAAACTGCTGAAAGAAGAAGGCATGACCGCTACGGTCAGCAGCATCCACATCAATGCTTGGTTTGGCGATCACAACAAATGGCATGGCGCACAGTGGATTTTGAAAGAACTCACAGGCCGAGATTTAAATCAAGAACTTGATCAATGGGTGTATGTGGGCGACTCCACCAACGACCAAGTGATGTTCGAGCATTTCACGCACAGCGTGGGTGTGGCCAACATCAGGCGCTTTGAGAAAGCGCTCAAGCACTTGCCCACCTACATTGCGCAGCAACAGCGCGGGGCGGGGTTTGCAGAAGTGGCACGCTTGATAAGCTTGCAAATCTAAGTTTCAAACTTCGATTTGCAAACCCTCAGGTTTGAGCAGCAAGCTCAACTCGGAATGTATTCCAGTCCCGTCTGCATCAAGCCCACCAAATTGATGTTGACCGTATTAAAAGACGTGTCTGCAGCCAAGTGCGCCAAAGCACCAGGCGACATGCCATTTTTTAGCATCGTGATGTATGGGGCTTTGTCGGCGGTAGAGGCGGTCGTTCCGATCACATTCTTCCAAAGCAGACTCACAATCTGATCGTTGGTCGCAGCGCCAGCCGCATTGAGTGCAAGGCCAGCCAAGTTGTCATAGGTCCAACCTGCATCTAAAAAGCTCAAACCAATGCCGACATAGGCTTTGTTGGAAAGCGAATCTTTGCCAAACACAGCGCCCAGAATTTTGGCCGTGATGCCAGCGTTTTCGGTGCCAGCCGTATCTAGTGCCCAAGATGTATCCGTGAAGATCAGTCGCTCGACTTGACGCAATTCAATGCTGCCACCTTCGTTGTTCAGTGTCTCTGCATTCCAATAGCCCGAAGCGCTGTCTTTGAAAACATGCATGTTGGCGCTGCTGCTCCAGAATCGCACACTGTCCAATCCAGCATCGCCATCCACAATGTCATTGCCGCCAGTGAAAGTTACCACGTTGTTGGCTGCATTGCCAATGATCACGTCGTCGTATGGCGAGCCAATCACGTTCTCAATCAAAGCGCCGCTGGAAATACTGACATTGTTGTGCTTGGCCATGCCTTCTGCATTCATGCCAACGGAGCTGCTTGCGCCTGCATGCAGGTCGATGCTGACAGACAAGCTGACCGAGGACACATCCAAGGTGTCTACTCCACCATCGTCAATGATGTTCATCGGATTGGAGCCATCCGTCATCTTGTAGACATCGTTGCCAATGGCATAAGCACGCGAGCCATACAAAGCACGCAAGGCTTGCAAGTCAAAGCCCCCAAACCATGTGGGCCAAGTGCCGTCTGTGCTAGCAGCCGACAATTCGAGCATCAAGGTATTGCTGGGCGTGGCCAACGAATTGAGCAACACCGTTGAGCCTGAGGTATCACTTTCAGGCAATGGATGCTGCAAGCCCAGCGCATGACCCAGTTCATGCAAGAGCACGTAGTAGCCTTCTTGCCCAGGCTGCATCACATTGGCGGTTTCAACGTCTAGCCACACATCGCCTGCACGGGCGTCGCCCTTGTAGACATCAGGTATGAAGGAATAACCACGTGTGTTGGCCTGTTGGTTCACACCCAATCGGATTTGACCGGCATCGCCAGATACCTCAGAAAAACTCAGGCCTGTTTGTTGTTGCAACACACTCAATAGATCGCGAACAATTTGCTGCTGCTGTGCAGTAAATGCGATAAAACCTGTGCCGCCCTCACCACCAGCAAGGGGCGTTTGCGTCATGAAACTATATGTCACCGTCGTTGACGTTCCTGCTGCTTTTGTTTGCCAACCCTTATCGCCACGGAGCAAAATTTCTTCACCTGCATGCGATAAATCGCGCAAAGCGGCCAAGTCATATTCTTGGCTACTTTGCGTACTGTTGTTCCAAACATCAAAGCGTTCGATGTTGTGAAGCTCATAAATGAACGATGGGTAATTGGCGTTGTAAACCTTAACCAATCTCCCATCGACTGAGACACTCACTACGACGGGTCCAAAATTATCACTGGGGTTGTAACCCATGGAAACACGGTCTAGCCCAGCTCGCCCATCGATGTAGACCGTTCCAGGTTGACGCTGCCAATTTGATCCTAGATAAAAAGAATCAGCTTCGCTGGTGCCATAACCTTTGTCGCCATTTCTCTGGAATCCATGTACGTTGTGCACATTAATGAGAGTGTCGCGGGTGCCATAACCATCCAAGGCGTAGCCAGCCTCCATATCTACATAAATAACGCCTGGTGACCACCAATACCAAACAGTTGCCCATTTGGCATCGGCAGCTACAACAATCTTGTCGTTCCCTGCATTCCCTTGTCCAGTCGATCCTTCCAAGAGCGTAATCTCATCATCACCTTCATTGCCGTGAAAAGTGTCACCCGACTTAACCGTAACGACATCCTTGAGTGGTGTTCCGTTGATCTCAGCCATTTAATGCTTTCTTGTCTACTCAGATGTAGCCAATGGTTTTGGCTGAGAAGTTGGCCAAATTTGGCAAGATGGCCAAAGTTTGTTCGGGCGTTAAGCCCAACCAACGCACAATGTCCGACATGAACTGGTCTGAAGAAAACTGCGGTATCCATTGGCCTCGTTTTGGGTCATACATGGATGCATCGTCCGGGCCACCCGTCTGCAATGTGGGAAAGGTGTTGCCATAAACCACGCCGCCCTTGACAGGACCGCCTACAGCAAACCAATGGTTGCCCCAAGCATGGTCTGAGCCAGCACCAGCGGCTGGATCCAAGGTACGACCAAATTCGCTCATGATCACAGTGATCACATCATTGTTCATGCCTGCGGCTTGCATGGACGCATCAAATGCATTCACAGAGTTGGCCACATCGGACAAGCGTGTTTCGAGTCCGGGATTGTTGGTGTCATTTGAAAGTTGGCCTGTGTGCGTGTCATAGCCACCGTCTTGCACCAAATAAACCTGTCGACGCGCGCCGGCTTGTTTGCTGTAAGGCAAGTGCTTCGCCAAGAAACGAAGGTCTCGGCCTATTTGCATGTCAGGAAACATCCCAACAGGATCTGGCCCAGAGGCTTGCCCTTTGGCAAATTCGACGGTGTCTAAGTAGGCGGCCCGCAAACTGCGCGTGAATTCATATTCATAGTTATTGGTGGACTGCAATCGGCTGGCCCACTCGATCCTTTGCCGAGAAATGTCATCCGCTTGATTAAGTTGTGCACGACCCCAATTGGAGCCGCCATTGCTGTTGGCCAAACTGAGGTTAGTGCTGTTAGCAACCACTGCTGTGTAATCACGAGACAAGGCAACCAAGGGTTGACGCAACTTCATCTCAGCGCTCATGGCATCCAATGCACGGCCGCCCCAGCCTGTTAAATCTTCGGCACCCAACCAGCCCTGAATCCATTGCTCTTGCTCGGCATGTGAGCCCATGAAAGGCGGCAACTTGGCCGTATTGTTTCGCATTTGATCGATGGTGGTCGGCTGCACCAATGCCCCTGCATTGGCAATGATTGCCATTCTTTTTTGCTCAAACAATCTGGCCAACGCACGGTTGGCAGGCGAGAGGGCAAACTGATGTCCGATGTGCGAGCCTGACAGGTTCACCAAACTGTCTTTGGGCAAAGCCAAGACGGGACGCGCTTTGGCGTAGTCGTTGTAGGCACCATCCACTGGAATCAAAACATTGTTGCCATCAAAGCCACCGGACAAGAAGACAACAACCAAGGCTTTGTAATCGGCGGCTTGAACGTCCCGGATGCCAGCCAAAGTTGCACCAATACCCGCCAAAGACACCGCACCAGCATGCTGAAGAAAGTTACGACGATTGATCATTTGCTCACTCCAAATGCGGGCGATAAAGTCGCCATGTCCAACATCGCAGCGGCCAAGACCAAGCCTTGTTCTCGTTGCCATGTATTTTTGTTAGCTTCAATCAAACTTCTGGCCAGCACTGCAGGCATTGCACCGCGGAAATATCGTTGACTCAACAACTCCACCAGCGCCTCATCAGAAGTTGCCGTCGCAGCTTTGAAAGTAGCCACATCACAACCTGCATCGCTCAGCAAAGTCTCGTTTCGCATCCCTCCGCTGTTGCTGTTCATGCGGTTGTTGAACTCACTTGAGTTCAGCATCTTTTGTTCAGGCGCCAGCACATTGGTGCCTTGTGTGCGGTGATTGGGCGGGAAAAAATTGAAGACGGTATAAGCCTCAAAGGGCATTTGCTGATAGTTCTGCCAAACATTGCGCGAGTTGTTGGCATCGCGAACAGCACCCTTGCATCCCAAACCACGAATCACATTCATGGTTAACATGAAGGGCTCTTTGATGCGGCCAAAGCCTTTCACGGATCTGCCGGGCACATCACCATAGCGTGCCTCGGGATCGGTCAAAATAGCTGTGACCACTTTGCCCAAGTTGCCTTTGGTGTCTTTGAACACAGTGGCGACACGTTCAAGGTAAGCAGGTGATGGATCGCTGGTGGTCATGCCTTGAATCATGCGCAAAGAAACAAAAGGCGCAGCATTGGGATGCGTCACCAAAATTTCGATCAAGCTGTCTAAGTCTTGTGCTGCACTTTGACCTGCTGGAATGGTTTTTCCTAAAACCGTTTTGGAACCCGTATCGTGCTGATCCGCAAAATCTGCTGCCATGGGTTTAGCGTAGTTGAATCCGTTTGAACTTAAACGGCGAACATTGGGCTCGGCATTGTTCCAACCCGTCAGTGCGCGTGTGGCCTCGATGACGTCCTTTTGCGAATATGTTTCCAAGGCCTTACCTGACGCATCTTTTTTAATACTGCCATTCATGTTCAATTGAACCAAGCCCACAGAAAACAATTGCATCAGCTCCCTTCCGTAGTTTTCATTCAATTGCGAGCGACGGTTTTGACCATTGTCCAAATAAAAGCCCATGGCCGCATTGCGACTGACAGCTTTGAGTAAATCTCCGAATTGACCAAAAGCATTGGTCTGCAAAATATTCATGTATTCCAAAGCGCCAAACTGCTGCACCTTGCGAATAGACACGACCAAAAAGTTGGAAAGCACCCAACTGGTTCTCACCCGCAATTGGTCTTCAGCACCAATGAACAAATTGTTCAAGCTGACCTTGTAGTGCTCATCCATCCGTTCATTTGCAGGGCGGTCCAAATTCAAGTCATATTCCACAAGGTTGGCTGGCGTCACAATCAGCGTTGGCGGCAAGCGCATCTGCGATGCAATCCAAGCCTCTGGCCCTTGCACCCTGACCTGGGCCACAGATGCAGGTGAAGGCCCCATCGATGACTGCTCCAGAAAACGTGAAGCCGCATAGTGATTCACTGGCGTTGAGGCCACCACACCGCCAACTTGGCCATTGAGATTGGCCGTACCTGCCTCATCGCGGCCACCACACCCCAAAAGCAACAAAGCTGTGGCCACGCACAAGCTCATTAACGTTCGATTCATCACACTCACCTTTTAGATCTGTATCAAAGTGGCATTTCATAGGCCACACCTGTGGTGGCCATGCCCGTCAGTTGCGCTGACACCGCATTCAAGCTCAACTCAGACGCATACACCGCCAAGCTGTCGACGGTATAAGCACCACTTTGAATCCAACTCACATAAAAATCTTGAACCGCCTTGGTGGGCACGACACCCACTAACGACTGGTACAAAAATGACACCACTTGCTCGGCACTTTGCGCATCCACACCCAATCGAATGGCCAATGCGTCATGCATCAACTGCTCTTTGGTTTGAAGTTTGTTTTCTAGACGGTCTAAGCAGATGCCCACATACGCAGGCACTGATGCGGCGGCGGCGCCAAACACCAAACCCAATGTTTTGACAGCTACACCGGCATGGCCATCCAAATCAAAGGCCAACTTCACATCATTGAATTGCAGCCGTTCTACATTCAAAAGCCAATCCGAGCCTTCGGAGTAATTCGCGCTGCGCACACCAATGCCTGCAGCTTCTGGTTTGATCACGTAGGAAGATTTAACGCCGTTGTAAACCACAGTGTCTAAGCCCGGCCCGCCATCAAAGGTGTCACTGCCTGCTGTGTTTGCGTAGACATCCGCAATTTCCAACGACACCACTTTGTCCGAAAACTCAATGGCCTCCACATTGCGAAGCACAAGTTTGTCGGAACGAGACGCACCCGACACGGCATCCAAATAGGTGGTGCCTTGCGTGGTGGTCAGTTTGAATTTAGAAGCCGGCCAAAACACATAGACCGTATCGAAGCCTTTTTTGCCATCGATGAAATCGGAGCCACCAAGCGGACGTATGTAGTCATCAAGATCGGAGCCATTGATGACTTCCGATCCGGTGCTTAACTTTCCGACAATCTCATTGAGCAATGGTTTTCCTAGGCTAGGAGAAAAACCCAAACTCTACCTGAAATAGGCTGTTTATTTATGAAAAATATAAGGAAGTAGGGGCATTTTCCAATGCACTCCTACGCCCGATCAAGCGCTTGAGCCCAATGGGCTCAATAGGCTCAATTGCCTCAGTTGGCCGCCAAGCTGGCGTTCACCTGCTCCACCGACGTCAAAGCATCATCACCCACCAAGGACGCCAAGCGCACCTTAGACAGCAAGAACACCATGCGAGCCTGCGCCAAATCACGCAAAGCCAAGGTGTATTGCTGCTGCGCATTCAACACATCCAGCTGAGTTCTGGAGCCAGCCTTCAAAGACATTTGAGTCGACTTCATCATTTGCTCAGCCGATCGCGCAGCTTGCTCGAGTGCTCGCACGCGCAAGATACCCTCGGTCACACCGCGGTATTCTTTGTGCACGCGCACACCCAAGTCACGGCGCAAGGCTTCCAGCGCTTCTTCTGCGCGGGTTTGTTCGGCCACGGCTTGGCGAATGGTGGAGTTCACATAACCGCCGGAGTACAACGGGATGTTCAGTTGTAAGCCAATGGTTTTATTTTCGTAACGAGAATTCACACGGGTGATGTTTTCACTGCCGCTGTTGGACCACTGGGCCACAGCATCCAAGGTGGGCAAGTGACCCGCTTGGGCTTTGCTCACTTCGCGGCGAGATGCATCCAAGCGTGCTTGCATGGCTTTGATTTCGGGGCTGGCTTCTTCAGCTTTGCGCGTCCACTCGTCCAAGTTGGCAGGCTGTGGGGGTGTCAGTTGAAGCGTTGCCACGTTCAGTTTGGCAATCTGGCCTACTGGCTGGTTGATCAGCAGCTGCAATTGACGGCGTGTCAGCTCTTGGTTTTGTAGTGCTTCCAATTCTTGCGCCTTGGCCATGTCGAGGCGGGCCTTGGCATCGTCCACGTCAGTGCGAGTACCTGAGCCTGCGGCCAAGCCTTTTTGTGCAGCGTCCACCAACGCCGTGTAGGTTTTGATTTGCGCTTGCACCAGTTCCAACTGCTCGTCGGACATCAGAGTTTCAAAGTAAGCACCGGCCACACGCACCACCAGGTTTTGCAAATCGCGGTCGAGGTTGGCTTCGGCTTCTTCCACAATGGATTTGGCTTGTTGAAACTGCAACCAACGCTGCATGTTCATCAGCGGTTGGCGCAATTGCACCGTGCGGTTGTCGCTGAAGTATTTGTCGTTGGTGGTCACCGGTGTGCCCAATATATTGGGCGCGGTGGTGTTCAGGTCGTTGTTGTTGCGGCCAGCACTGGCCGACACTTGCGGCAACAAACCTGCACGCGCTTGAGGCAAACGCTCGCGGCCCGAATCGGCCGCTGCACGCGAGGCGCGAATGTTGGCATCTTGTTCCAACGCGGCTTGGTACACCTGCTTCAAGTCCATCATCGACGTCACCGACGTCTGCGCCCACGAGGCCAGCGCGGCACCCGAAAGCGCGCACACCAACGCTGTTTTAACTAAGAAAGGGGTGGCTTTCATCACTCTTCCTTCATGGAAGCGGCCATGCGCTTCATCAATGGGTGCATCAAGTAGGTGAGCAAAGAACGCTCACCGGTTTTGATCACAATCTCGGCAGGCATGCCGGGCTGCATCTGGCGTGAGCCCAAGGTTTTCATGCCAGAGGGTGTTACTTGCACGCGGGCCAAGTAATAAGCAAATTGGGGTTGCTGTGGATCGCTCAGCAAGTCACCCGAGATCGACATCACTTTGCCTTCCACCACCAATTGGGGGGAGTGCGCAAAGGAGTTAAAGCGAATGTCGGCTTCCAGGCCAGCATGCACTTTGTCAATCAGGTGCGGCGGAATGTGCGCTTCCAAAAGCAAGGTTTGGTTTTCTGGCACCACGTCCAAGAGTTTCTGGCCAGGCTGCAACACCGCGCCCACGGATTGCACGGTCAAGCCCACCACCTGGCCATTGGCCGGCGCTTTGATTTCCATGCGGTCCAAATCGGCGGTGACCGCAATGTATTTTTCTGCATCCGATTGCACTTCGCGCGTTACATCGGCCAACTGCGTTTCAATCTCTTTGCGGTACTCTTGTTTGCGCGCCATCGAGCGCTGTGTCAGTTCGGCCACTTGGCGTGACACGCGCAGGCTGTTGCCTGTTAGGTCTGCAATGGCCGCATTGGACTCGGCCACCATGCGCTCCAGTTCCAACTGACGGTTACGAGGTGCGTAGCCCTCTTTCACCATACCGCGGGTGTTGGTCAGTTCTTCGGTCAGCAAAGCCAACTGACTGCGGCGCTGAACCAAAATGTTTTGATAAGAATTCAACTGCTCTTTCAAGCCTTGAATGCTTTCTTCAATGCCCTGCAAATCGGCCGCCAAAGCCGCACGGCGCGCTTGAATCAGCTGCTGCTGCGTGGTCACTTGCAACTTGATCAATGGATCGTTCATGGCCACTTTAACGTCCGGATGAAACTCAATCACATCACGGCCGGCTTGTTCTGCAAACAAACGGCTTTGCATGGCGCGGTAGCCCAAGTAACGTTGGCGCACGGCTTCGTAGTTGGCCTTGGCCACCGCACCGTCTAAGCGCAGCATGGGCTGGCCCTCTTTCACTTGTTGGCCTTCTTGCACCAACACTTCTTTCACAATGCCGCCCGACAAATGCTGCACAGTTTTGCGCTTGGTGTCCAAGGTCACCATGCCTTGCGTGGGCACACCTTCGTCTAACGGCGCAAAGCCGGCCCACAGCAAGAAGCCGCCAAAGCCCACTGCCAACACCAGCAAGCCAGTGCGTGCCACGGCACGTGTGTCGGAGGATGCGCGCGGTGCGCCGTCGTCGTTAGAGGTCACCACTTGTGCATCTTGCACAAATGATTTCAAAGATTGGTTCAAGTTTGGTTTGGCCATGACAGTCTCGATTTAAGTGTCAAACAATATTAGGAATTAGAAGAAGGGATGCCATCAGCTACAGGAGCCGCGGCAGGCGGCGCTACTTGCGCAGTCTGTGCAGCCTGTGCTGCTTCACGTTGTTGTTGCAATGCCGCAAGCACACCATCGCGCGGGCCGCTGGCCTGCACAGTGCCTTGATGCAAGATCAGGAGGCGATCGGCCACACCCACAATGCCGGGTCGGTGGCTGATCAGCACCACAGTTTTGCCTTTGGCTTTGAGGCCTTGCACCGCACGCACCAAGGCGTTTTCGCCTTCGTCATCCAAGTTGGCATTGGGTTCGTCCAGCACCACCAAGGCAGGCTCACCATACAAAGCACGGGCCAAGCCAATGCGTTGACGCTGACCACCCGACAGCAAACCACCCGCTTCACCCATGGGCGTGTCGTAGCCCTTGGGGAATCGCAAAATCATTTGGTGCAAACCAGAGGCTTCGGCGGCGGCAATTACTTTTTCGGAAACCACTTGGCCAGCACGCGCAATGTTTTCGGCAATGGTGCCGTCAAACAATTCAATGTCTTGGGGCAAGTAACCAATGTGGGGGCCCAACTCCATGCGGTCCCAATTCAAAATGGGTTGGCCGTCTAGCAACACCTCGCCACCGGTATGCGGCCAAATGCCCAACAACACACGCGCCAAAGTAGATTTACCAGAACCCGATGCACCCAACACCACCGTCACGGTGCCTGCGGGCATGATGGCGCTCACGCCTTTCAAAATCGGTTCTTTGCGACCTGGTGCAGAAGCCACCACATCCTTCAAAACCACATCGCCTTTGGGCACCACGCCCATGGGTTCTTTGTTGCGCAAAGGATGCGCCTGCAGCAAATCACGCAAGCGCACATAAGCTTCTTTGGCACTCAAGAAACCAGTCCAAGTGCCCACCATCAAATCGATCGGCGCCAAAGCGCGTGTGGTCAACACGTTGGCGGCAATCATGGCGCCCGGTGACAACTCACCTTGAATCACCAACAAAGCACCGCCACCCAAAGCCAGCGACTGCTGCGTGTAGCGCACAAACTTGCTCCAGGCCACCACGCGGCCGGCCACGGCTTGGGCATTCAAGGCACTGCCCATGGCTTTGGCATTGCGCTCGGACCAACGGCGGTACAAGTGGCTCACCATGCCCATCGATTCAATCACCTCAGCATTGCGGAATTTGCTTTGCAAATAACCGCCCACGTCTTGCTGCGCTTTGCTGGCTGCGGCTTGCGCAGGCTTGGTGGCTTGGCTACCCCACCAGGCCAACACCGCTTGCACCAAGCCAAAGAAAATGGCCATCACGCCCAACCAAGGGTGCAACATGAACAGCACACCAATGTAGATGGGCGCCCAAGGTGCATCAAAGAATGCAAAGATGCCGTTGCCTGTTAAGAACTGGCGCACTTCGGTCAGGTCGTTGAACGAGCGTGAAGGATTGCTCACTTCAGGGTTCAAATACGCTTCGTAGCTGGCATGGAACAAACGCTTGCTGAGCAACTCGTCCAAACGCACACCCGAGCTCACCAGCAACTTAGAACGTGACCACTCAGCAAAGGTCAGCACACCAAAGAAGAACAGGGTAATCAAAGACACGGCAATCAAGGTACCGGTGCTTTGGCTCAACATCACACGGTCATAGACCTGCAACATGTAAATGGTGGGCGTGAGCATCAGCAGGTTGGCCACCATGCTGAAAATACCCGCCACCATGAACTCATAGCGGAAGCCCCACAGCGTACGCGACAACTCGTCGCGGTTCATCATTTCTGGAATCTTCATGATTTAGCTTTCTGTTGCAACGCGGCCAGCACTTCATCGCGGGGGCCAAAGGCTTGTTGTGCGCCGTCGCGCATGATGAGCATCTTGTCGGCCACACCCAGCACGCTGGTGCGGTGGGTCATCACCACAAAGGTGGTACCGAGTTGTTTCAATGCGGCAATGGCATTGGCCAGGGCCAAGTCGCCGGCTTCGTCCAAACTGGAATTGGGTTCGTCCAGCACCACAAACACCGGCTTGCCATACAGTGCACGGGCCAAGCCCACGCGCTGACGTTGACCGCCCGACAGCATGGCGCCGTCGCGGCCCACGGGGCTGTTGTAACCCTCGGGCAAGGACATGATGAGTTCATGCAAACCCACCAAGCGCGCAGCCGCTTCAACTTGCACCATGTCGACATCGCCAAAGCGCGCAATGTTTTCTGCCAGAGTGCCGTCGAGCAATTCAACGCCTTGTGGCAAGTAACCTAAATAGGGACCCAGTTCTGTTTTGTCCCAAGTGTGAATGTCGGCGCCATCTAAGCGCACCTTGCCGCCCATGGCTGGCCACAAACCCACCAACAAACGCGCCAAGGTGGTTTTGCCAGAAGCAGAGGGTCCCACCACAGCCAGTACTTCACCGGGGTTCAAGCCAAACTGAACGCCGCGCACAATGGCGGCTTGCTGTCCAGGCGCACCTGCTACCAAATTCTCTACAGTCAACACACCTTTCGGTGCAGGCAGCGGCATAGCTTCTGGCTTGGGAGGTACTTGCGCCAGCAAGGCCTCCAAGCGACCCCATGCCCCGCGCACATTCACCACACCATTCCACTGTGCCACCAATTGACTCAAGGGCGCCAGCACACGGCCGCCCAACACCGAGCCAATGATCATCATGCTAGAGCCGCCGTTCAACATGTTGTTGAGCAGTAACCAAGCACCCAAGCCCAACAACAAAGACGACATCACTTGTTGCACCGCCTTGGACATGGCCGTCCACAGTCCAGCACCAGACGAAGCCGTTGCCTGAAATGCCAAAAACTCGCGCTGGCGTTTTTGCCATCTGCCATGCACGGCATCCAGCATGCCCATCGATTCCATCACGTGCGCATTGCGCAGCGAGGCCTCGGCAAACTGCTGCGCGCCAATGGCACTGCGGTTGGCTTCGCCCAAAGGTTTGCGTGTGGCTCGCTCGTTCATCCAAGCCACCAGAATTTGCGCAATGCCCCCCACAATGGCTGCGTAGCCCAACACAGGGCTGATGGCAAAAATCAAAGCCAAGGCCACCAAGGCCACGGGCGCTTCAAGCACCGCCATCAAAGCTGGGTTGGCCAAAAACTCGCGCACCGACTTCAAATCGTTCAGCACTTGCATCGAGCCGCCCACCTGGCGCTTCAAGAATCCTTGGAACATGGCGTCGTACACACGCTTAGAAAGTGCTTCATCGACTTGCACACCAGCAGCACGCATCAAGGCACCACGCACTTTTTCTAAAAGTTCCATGATGGCGTAGGCCAGCACAATCATCACCGTCAACATGACCAAGGTCATGCCGCTGCGGCTGTTCACCACGCGGTCATAAACCTCCAACATATAGACAGTGGGCGCCAGCGCCAGCAAGCTGATCAGCGTGCTAAAGCCAATGGCTTTCAAAATCCCTGGCTTCAGTGGCTCAAAGGCCAAGGCCAGTTCGGACGGGGGGGTTTGGGGCTTCATGCAGCAACCTCAATAGAGACGTAATCGGGAATGGGAGACTGGGCCAGCAAAGCCGCTGGCACAGTGTCTTCAGCATCAGAAATTTGCACGTCCAGCGCAGCTTGCGCTTCTTGCTGGGTGAGGGCTTGTTGGCTCTCGAGCCAGAAAGCCAGCTCGTACAAGCCGTCTACGCGACGTGTGAGCGATATTTCGCGCAACTTAGCCACTTTAAACAGCAGAAGCTGCGTTTCTGGCAAAGTTAACTCAAAGTGCATGCGACCGTCCAGCGTGAACAAAGACAACTTAGAGCCTTTGATGCTGAGCGTGTGGCGATCGAAGTAAACCGGGCAACTGTTGGCAAATTGCAGCAAAGGCAGCGGTTTGTCGCCCAATTTCGCCA
>CANGCI010000045.1 GCA_947451995.1 Comamonadaceae bacterium
ATTTAGAGCAGGCCTTCGGCCAGTTCGGTTCCGTGACCAGCGCTAAAGTCATGATGGAACGCGACACAGGTCGCTCCAAAGGCTTTGGCTTTGTGGAAATGGGCACTGATGAAGAAGCTCAATCTGCCATCAACGGCATGAACGGCCAGCCTTTGGGCGGTCGCAGTGTTGTTGTGAACGAAGCACGTCCCATGGAAGAGCGTCCTCCCCGTTCCGGTGGCGGTGGCTTTGGTGGCGGCGGTCGTCGTGAAGGCGGCGGCGGTTACGGCGGTGGCGGCGGTGGCGGCTACGGCGGTGGTGGTGGCGGTCGTCGCGAAGGCGGCGGCGAGTCCGGTTTCCGCAGCCCTTACGGCTCTGGCCCACGTGGCGGCGGTAACGGTGGTGGCGGTCGTCGCGAAGGCGGCGGCGGTGGCTACGGCGGCGGTTATTAATCGCTTTCCCACCTCACTGGCACTCTAGGGTGTCAGTCAAAACAGAAGCCCTGCATTGCAGGGCTTTTTTCATGGGGCGCGGTGTTTACGGGGTTGGTTCTTAAAGGCCCTGTCGAGTAAAGCATCGGGCAAGATGCGCAGCAAGCGTGTCACCCATGCCATCTGCCAGGGGATCACCTGAAAGCTGGTGCCCCGCTCAATGGCCTTCAAGGCTTGGTCTGCAAACGCATCAGCCGTCATTAAAAAGGGCATCGGAAATTTGTTCTTTTGCGTCAAAGGCGTCTTGATGTAACCCGGTGCCAAGGTCACCACTTTGAAGCCCAGCGGATTGAGTTCACCGCGCAAGCTTTCGCAATAACTGATGGCGGCCGCTTTGCTGGCGCAGTAAGCTGCGTGCCCAGGCAGACCGCGAATGCCCGCCACACTGGCAATGCCGACCAAGGTGCCCACTTGGCCATTGCGCATCGACGTAATGTCGCGCGACTTCATGGCTTCAATGAAGGGATGAAAGGTGGCCGCCATGCCGATCACATTGGTGCTCATCACTTGGTCAAACACGTCCAAGTCGTTGCGCACGCTGGTGTCCATGCCGATGCTGATGCCTGCGTTGGCAATCACCACATGGGGCACACCTTGCGCGGCCATGCAGGCCTGCGCTGCTGCGATGATGCTGTTGGCCTCACTGACGTCGGCGCTGTAACACTGTGCATCTTCACTGACGATGCCTTGCGCGGCCAGCCACGTTTGCATCTCTGTTTGTCTGCGCGCTGCCAGCGCCAAACGCCAACCAGCTTGGTGAAATTTCAAGGCCAGTGCTTGACCAATGCCACTGGAGGCACCTGTGATGAAAACCAAGGGACGCATAAAAACTTTCGAAGGTGTTGTGGCGCGAAGGTTTAACGCTTTGCAGGATTGACCAAGCCGCGAACTTTGCCGCTCAACTCGTATTCACCTGTTTTGCTGTTCATCGCCATGCGCTCAGCAGTGAACACATCTTGACCTCGGCGAATTTCAACAGGTACGTGGCTAACCAAGCGCTCTTCTTTGACAAAGGCCTGAATTTCTTGACTGCGCAATTCGGTGGCGGCTTGAGGCTTGTCACCCTTCATGCTGGCCGGTTGCGTGAATTGAACATTGCCGATGAAAGTCACCAGCGAGCCATCACCTTTTGCAATGGCGCGATCGGAGCGCGCCAAGACGCGTTTGCCTTCTTGATTCTGTCCACGCATTTGCACTTGACTGATATCGAGCGTGTCGGTGTCGGGGAAATGCTGTGCACGATCGCCAGTGAGTTCGCGCGTGAGGCGGCCGGTGTTGTCGAAGGATTTCACGGAAAATCCTGAGAGAAAGTAGTCGGGTTCGTGGCGTACTTGTTTGCTCTTAGGCTCTGCTAACAAACTGGGCAGGCTGCGCACCAGCCACCAACTGCCCAACGCAAAAAGCGCCATCAATATGGCTGGCAGGTAGAGTGCCAAACGGTCTAGCAGGCGCCGAATGCCATTCATCATGCAGCGGAAGAAGAACCAACACGCGCCAACAGTTGGCCGTAGTGGCCGCTGGCCACCACCAACAAATCGCAGAGCTCACGGGCCGCGCCGTCACCGCCTTGGCGTGCCGTGACGTAATGGGCCAGCGCCAATGCTTGGGCATGGGCATTGCGCGGCGCGCATGCAAAAGCTGCGCGCTGCATCACAGGCAAATCGGGCCAGTCATCGCCCATGGCAGCGGCTTGATGCCAACCCAGCCCTAAGCTTTTCAAATAGTCTTCTGCCGCGGGTAACTTGTCTTCTGTGCCAAAACGCGCATGCTCTATGCCTAAGGCTTTGAGTCGCACGCGCAGAGGTGCCGAGTCTCGGCCTGTGATGATGACGGGCGTGATGCCTGCGTGCTTCAACAGTTTCAAGCCGTGACCATCCAAGGTGCTGAAACGCTTGAGGGTTTCGCCCTGTTCAGAAAAATACAAACCACCATCGGTGAGCACCCCATCAACATCCAAGAAGGCCACTTTCACACCTTGCGCTTGGAGCAGCAACTCGGGTGAGAAATTCAAGGCGGGTTCAATGGGTCGCATGGCTTAAATCACTTTGGCGCGCATCAAGTCATTGCTGTTCAAGGCGCCACTCAAGAGGCCTTGCGCATTGACCACCAGCACGCTGGTAATTTTGAATTGCTCCATGAGCTCGGCGGCTTCAACCGCCAAGGCATCTTCGTTGACGGTGCGTGGATTGGCGTGCATCACGTCTTTGGCCAACAAGGCGCGCAGGTCCACGCCTTTCTCAATCAGTCGGCGCAGATCGCCGTCGGTGAAGATGCCCAGAATGTGGCGCTGTTCATCCACGATGGCCGAGGCGCCCAAGCCTTTGTGGCTCATCTCGCGCATCAGTTCAGAGAAGCTGGCGTTGGCGAACACGTGGGGCACTTGATCGCCTTTGCGCATCACATCGCTGACATGGGTGAGCAAACGACGACCCAAGGCGCCACCTGGGTGCGAGCGCGCAAAGTCTTCGGCTTTGAAGCCGCGAGCATCCAACAGGGCAACGGCCAATGCATCACCCAAGGCCAGTTGCGCCGTGGTGCTGGCCGTGGGGGCCAAGTTCAAAGGACATGCTTCTTTTTCAACGCTGCTGTCGAGCACCACATCGGCATGCTTGGCCAACGCAGAACCCATGCCGCCCGTCATGGCGATGAGGGGCACACCCTGACGCTTGAGGACGGGCAAGATGGACACCAATTCATCGCTCTCGCCACTGTTGGAGATGGCCAGGACCAGGTCAACAGCCTTGATCATGCCCAAATCGCCGTGGCTGGCTTCCCCTGGATGCACAAACATGGCGGGGGTGCCTGTCGACGCCAATGTGGCGGCAATTTTGGAGCCGATGTGCCCGCTCTTGCCCATGCCGGTGACAACCACGCGGCCTTTGACGTTGAGCATCATTTGAACGGCTTGTGTGAAACGAGCGTCCAAGCGAGATTTGAGGCCCACCAGGGCAGCCGCTTCAATGTCCAAAGTCTCACGTGCGAGTTGGAGGGCTTGTTCAGAGTTGAATGACATGGGGCTTATTTTAGCGAGGGAAGGCAGAAAGCGTGACTATGATGACGATCTAAGTCAGAAAGCCCGATGGGAGTTGTCGAAATGAGCGAAGTTGCCTTGTCCGTGAATGATTATTTGAAAAACAACATTCGCACAGTGCCCGATTGGCCAGCCGCTGGGGTTCAGTTTCGTGACATCACGCCTTTGCTGCAAAACCCCAGGGTTTTTCGTGTGCTGATTGATGCGTTTGTCCACCGCTACATGGCGCCGGCGATGCGGCCAGATGTGGTGGCGGGCCTGGATGCGCGAGGCTTCATTCTGGGTGCGGTGGTCGCTTATGAATTGAATGTGGGTTTTGTGCCCATTCGCAAAAAAGGCAAACTGCCCTTCACCACGGTCGAAGAGACTTATGAACTGGAATACGGCACAGCCACCGTGGAGTTGCACACCGATGCCGTCAAGCCGGGTCAAAAGGTGCTGTTGATTGATGACTTGATAGCCACGGGCGGCACCATGATGGCGGGCATGAAGCTGTTGGAAAAACTGGGCGCCCGAGTGATTGAAGGTGCCGCCATTGTTGACTTGCCCGAGTTGGGCGGCTCTGCCAAATTACGCGATGCAGGCTTGCCGCTGTTCACCTTGGTGAACTTTGACGGTCATTGAGACTTGCACCGCGGTGTGCGTTAGGCGTTGAATTGCAGCGCAGCCAAACCGGCGTAGACGCCGCCCATTTGCACCAATTCGGCATGCTTGCCTTGCTCGACCAAGCGGCCGTGCTCGAGCACCAAAATTTGATCGGCTTGTTGCACGGTGGCCAAGCGGTGCGCAATGACCAGCGTGGTGCGACCGCGCATCGCCGATTCAAGCGCCGCTTGCACCATGCGCTCGCTGTGTGCATCCAGCGCACTGGTGGCCTCGTCGAGTAGCAACAAGGGAGGGTTTTTGAGCATGGCGCGCGCAATCGCAATGCGTTGACGTTGGCCGCCTGACAAGCGCACACCCCGCTCACCTAAGAAGGTGTTGTAGCCTTCGGGCAAATCCACAATGAATTCATCCGCAAACGCAGCGCGTGCTGCTGCGCGTACTTCTTCATCGGTGGCGTCGGGCTTGCCATAGCGAATGTTGTCCATGGCGCTGCTAGAAAACAGCACGGGCTCTTGCGGCACGATGCCGATGCGTTGCCTTAAATCATGCAGACTGAGGTTTTGGATGGGCACACCGTCCAGCACAATTTGCCCATGCTGTGGATCGTAGTAGCGCAGCAACAAGCCAAACAAGGTGGTTTTGCCAGCACCGCTGGGACCCACCAAGGCCACGGTTTGACCCGCTTGAATTTGGACTGAGAAGTTTTCCAAAGCAGCTTGAAGCGGCCGCGAAGGGTAATGAAACTGAAGGCCTTCAAATGCCACGGTGCTGCCAGTCGCAGGCGGAACAGAAGTGACGGGATGCGCAGGCGATTGAACGGGCGATGTGGTGCCCAGCAATTCCATCAGGCGTTCGGTTGCGCCTGCCGCGCGCAGCAAGTCACCATAGGTTTCACCCAACACGGCCACGGCGCCTGCAAAAATAATCACGTACAAAACAGCTTGGCCCAATTGGCCGGCCGAGAGCTCGCCAGCGATCACGGCTTGTGTGCCTTGGTACAAGCCCCACAACAAGAATGCCGCATTGGCAATGATGATGAAGGCCACCAACACGGAGCGCGCACGGGTGCGGCGAATGGCTGTTTGGAAACCTTGTTCTGTGGCGCTGGCAAAGCGGCCTGCTTCGCGTGCTTCGGCGGTGTAGCTTTGCACCACGGGCATGGCGTTGAGGATTTCGGTGGCAATGCTGCTGGCATCGGCCACACGGTCTTGGCTGGCGCGCGACAAGCGGCGAACGCGGCGGCCATACATCGTGGCAGGCCAAACCACCAAGACCACCGTGACGACCAATTGCAGCATGACGGTGGGGTGAGCCCATACCAACATGGCCAAGGCGCCCACGCCCATCACCGCATTGCGAAGACCCATCGACAAAGAACTGCCCACCACCGTTTGAACCAAGGTGGTGTCGGCGACCAATCGGCTGATCACTTCGCCGGTGGATGTGGTTTCGAAGAAGGCGGGGCTTTGTTGCAGGACATGGCTGTAAACGGCATTGCGCAGATCGGTGGTGACACGTTCACCCAGCCAACTGACGGTGTAAAAACGCGCGGCAGAAAACAAGCCCAAAGCCACCGCCACGCCAAACAGCATGAGGAAGTTGCCACGCAGTGCCATGGCTTGTGCGCCGGGATCGGGGTGCTGCAAACCGTTGTCGATCAACTGGCGCAAAGCCACTGGAAACACCAAGGTCGAGGCTGCCGCCATCACCAAAAACACAAAAGCCAAACCAATTTGCAAACGGTAAGGTTTCAAGAAAGGCAACAGGCCGCTCAAAGATTTGGGGCTTTGAGGAGCAGGTCGATCAATGACAGCGGACTTGGCCATGGTTTATTTACCGATACAAAAGCTAGAGAAAATAACGCCGAGCAAATCGTCAGCGCTGAATTCGCCGGTGATCTCGTTCAAGGCCGATTGAGACAAGCGCAACTCTTCCGCCAACAAATCAAGTGATTGTGCTTGCGCACGCAAATGTGCGTCGGCCACTTCGAGATGCGACTGCACCCGCTTGAGTGCTTGAACGTGGCGCTCGCGCGCCAAGTACAAACCTTCAGTGGCAGGTTGCCAACCTGCGGCGGCCAGCAATTGTGCACGCAGCATATCAATGCCTTGCCCTGTTTTGGCTGACAAGTGAATTTCATGTTGCACCTTGAGTGCATCGGATGTGGTGGCTCTGGTTTGTTCACTGATGGGCTCAGTGACTTGCGCCAGATCGCATTTGTTCCAAACGTGAATCAAGGTGACGGCGGCCGGCAATTGCGCAGTCAAGGCGTGTTGAATTTGCAAGTCGGCCTGAGCGTATTCAGGCAAGTGTTGACGCGTGAGGTCGTGTAAAAACAAAACGGCATCGGCGGCGGCAATTTGGTCCCACGCGCGTTGAATGCCAATTTTCTCGACCTCATCAATGCCATCGCCTTCGCGCAAACCAGCGGTGTCAATGACATGCACGGGCACGCCTTCAATTTGGATGGTTTGTTGCACTACATCGCGTGTGGTGCCTGCAATGGGTGTGACGATGGCCAACTCCGCGCCGGCCAAGGCATTGAGCAGCGAGCTCTTGCCAGCGTTGGGCTGGCCCGCAATCACCACCTTGATGCCTTCGCGCAGCAAGGCGCCTTGTTGTGTGCGCTCGAGCACTTTGGCCAGCTGAGATTGCAAGCGCTCAAGCTGTCCTTGTGCATCGGCTTTTTGCAAGAAGTCAATTTCTTCTTCTGGAAAATCCAGCGTGGCTTCGACCAGCATGCGCAGGTGAATCAGCTTGTCGCGCAAGACGTGAATCTCTTTGGAGAAGTCTCCCGCCAAGGATCTGCTGGCGCTTCGGGCTGCAGCACCCGTAGAGGCATCGATCAAATCAGCGATGGCCTCGGCTTGGGCCAAATCAATTTTGTCGTTCAGAAATGCGCGCTGGGTGAACTCGCCCGGTGCGGCCAAGCGCAAACCTTGCAACAACGGCATGCCTGTTGTGGCGTCCAGTTGACTGGCTGCCTCCATGCAACGTGCCAATAAAAGTTGCAGCACCACAGGGCCACCGTGCGCTTGCAACTCGAGCACATCTTCGCCCGTATAGGAGTGGGGTCCTGGAAAAAAGATGGCCAAACCTTGGTCGATGGGCCCACCTTGGTCGTCGTTGAATGGCAAGTAATGTGTTTGCCGCGCTTGTAAATTTTTACCGCACAACTTGTCGGCCCATGCCTTGAGCTTAGGACCTGAAATGCGCACGATGCCGACCGCACCTCGGCCGGGTGCCGTGGCGATGGCAATGATGGGATCCTGGTGGCGCGACAACATGGTGGTGCAGGTTTGGTTTTCAATGCAACAGGGCCGCATGAGCGGCCCTGTTGTGGATGGTTTAACTCAGCATGGGCTCAGTTAAGTTGAATGGGCTCAATTGAATTTTGGCAGATTGAACTGCGGCGGTACACCCATGCGTGTATTAATCACCCATTGCTGTGCAATCGACAAGATGTTGTTGGTAATCCAATACAGCACCAAGCCGGATGGGAAGAAGAAGAACATCACGCTGAAGATGAGCGGCATGAACCACATCATTTTGGCCTGCATCGGGTCTGGTGGCGCTGGGTTGAGGGCCGTTTGCAGCAAGGTGGACAGTGTCATGACCACGGGCAAGATGAAGTAAGGATCGGGTGCTGACAAATCGTGAATCCAGCCGATCCAAGGTGCGTTGCGCATTTCAACAGAAGACAACAGCACCCAGTACAAAGCAATGAACACCGGGATTTGAATCATGATGGGGAAGCAACCACCCATGGGGTTAACTTTCTCTTCACGGTAGATGCGCATCATCTCTTGTTGCATTTGCTGTGGGTTGTCTTTGTTGCGCTCGCGCATTTCCATGATTTTGGGATTGATGGCTTTCATTTTGGCCATGCTGGCGTAAGCCTTGGCATTGAGCCAGTAAAAAGCCAACTTGAGCAACACCACCAAGGCCATGATCGACCAACCCCAGTTGTGCAATATGCTGAACAGGCGGTCTAGCAACCAGTACAAAGGCTTGGCCAGTACAGTGAGCCAGCCGTAGTCCTTGACCAACTCTAGGCCGGGGGTAATCACTTCCAACATTTTTTCTTCTTGTGGGCCGACAAACAAAGTAGCGTCCAGTGTTTTGGTTTGACCTGGGGCCACTTCGCTGAAGGGAGTGATCATGCCAACGGCGTACAAGTTGTTGTCGACTTTGCGTGCAAAGTTTTCGCGAGCCGTGTTGGCAGGCAAGACCCATGCAGATGCAAAGTAATGCTGAACCATGGCCACATAGCCTTGTTGCGTGGTTTTCTCGAAGTCAGCTTTGTTTTTTTCGATGTCGGTGAATTCGATTTTTTGATACTTCTTGGCATCGGTGTAAATCGCAGGGCCCGTGAAGGTGGAGTAGAAAGAGGATTCGCCTTCTGGCTTGTTGCCATCGCGGACCAACTGAACGTACAACTGAGGCGATGCGGCCACGCTGCCTGTGTTGATCACTTGATGCGCCACTTTCACCGCATAGCTGCCACGGGTGAGGGTGTAAGTTTTGACCAACTTGAAGCCGCCCACATCGCCAGATTCAAACTTCAAGGCCAATTCGTTTTGGCCCTCTTTCAGCTCGCGCTCGCCGGTGAATTTCATGGGCGTTTTGTGGGATGCGAAGGCGCCGCCGATCAAACCTGTTTGAGCAACATACACGCGCGCTTTGCTTTCGTCGAGCAATACGAATGGTTTTTTGTTGTCTTTGATGTCACCAAAGTTGACAAATTCAGAACGCACCAAGCTGCCACCTTCTGTGTCAAAGCTGAGCTTCAAGACATCGGTGCTGACGTCAATGCGTTCACGAGTTGTGGCCACAACAGGCGCTGTGACGCCGGGAACTTGCGCTGGGCCTGCGGGTGCAACGGCCGCGGGTGTGCTGGCCACAGGGACGCCATCGGGTGCTGCAGCATTCGCTGTAGGTGCGGTGACCGTTGTGGGTTTAGGGAAGAAGGTGGCTTTGTGGCCGTTGTAGATTTGCCATTGGTCCCAAAGCAGAACCATGGAGAAGCCAAAGATGACCCATAAAAAGGTGCGGCGAATATCGTTCATGAAGACTTCTTCGAAGAGGTGTGAGTTAACGGGTGTTGCAACAAACGGGAAAGCCACTGGGGTGCCTGTTCGGGCACCGGATCGTGGCCGCCATTGCACCAAGGGTGGCAACGGCCTAAGCGTTTGAGAGTGAGGTAGCTGCCAACGCCTGCGCCATGCTGCTGGAGGGCATCCAAGGCATAAACAGAGCAGGTGGGCTCAAACCGACATGCCGATCCTAACCAAGGGCTGAGAAAAAGGCGATAACCTTTCACAATGCCGATCAATAGTTGTTGGATCATGGCTTGTTGGCTGCGCGCTCAAACAATTGCTCAAGTTCTTGCCGAACGGCCAGTTTGAGCATCGGTGAGGTGGCGCTGATGAATTGTTGGCGATCAAAGCCCGAGCGCAAGCGAACCACGTGGGCAGCGCAAGGCAAGCGCACTTCGAATTGTGCGCTGACGTTGTAGATTTGGCGTTTGATGGCGTTGCGCGTGACGGCACGCTTGGCCCACCGTTTGGGGACCATGGCGCCAAGCCAAACTTCTTGGGTTTGAAAGAGGGGGGCGATGTGCGAGTCTTCAATCGATGCCAATGGCTTGGCTTCGGGCAGGTTAAGACGGTGCAAAGCGAAATGCGGGGTGCGAGAAACCGTGCCGCCTGCAAGGGCGGCCTGGAATTGAGGGCGGGTTTTTAAACGCTGCACACCACTGCCGAGTCATGGGATTGCTCAGCAGCCAAGCCATTGAGGGGCTGGGCTCACGCGGCTGCTCTCACTTCAATTAAGCTGCCAGGCGTTTACGGCCTTTGGCGCGGCGTGCGTTGATCACAGCACGGCCGCCGCGAGTTTTCATGCGAACCAAAAAGCCGTGTGTACGTGCGCGGCGTGTTTTAGAAGGTTGGTATGTGCGTTTCATTTTTGACGTTCCTGATAACAGACCCTCCAAAACCACATGGTTATTTTTGGAGGAAACCGGCGATTATCGCAAACTTTCGGGGGGCTGGCAAACCCTAAGTTCGGTGCTTCTTGAAAAAAACCAAGTTTCAGTTCAAATTTTCTGGTTTATGATGCCTCAAACCCATCTTTTTGGATGTGGATAAACTCTTGATAAAGTTATTTTGAACGTCATGATTCTTCAAACTGTCCACACCCAAGGCATGCCCGCATGAGCAATGGACAGCACCCCCACGACGGCGACGAAGCAGGCCAAGCACTTTGGCAAGTTTGCCTTGACGAACTCTCGCAGGAAATGCCCGAGCAGCAGTTCAATACGTGGATCAAGCCCCTCACCGCGCAGGTCTCGGAAGACTTCTCCAAGGTCACTTTGTACGTGGCCAACCGTTTCAAATTGGATTGGATTCGTGCGCAATACAGTGCCAAGCTGGCCGATGTTTTATCGCGCTTGCACGGACAAAAAATTCAAATTGAGTTAGCGCTTGCTACCAGGGAAGCTCAAGGAAAAACTGCATTTTCAATGGCCAAAGCTGCCTTGGAGGCGCGACCAGAAACAGCCGATGTGCCCGACGAAGCACCCAGCGATGGCCACCGTCACCGCTTGAACACGGCCTTGACGTTTGATACCTTGGTGGAAGGTTCCGCCAACCGCATGGCCCGCGCAGCAGCCATGCACGTGGCCACCATGCCCGGGCATCTCTACAACCCCTTGTTCATTTATGGCGGCGTGGGTTTGGGCAAGACCCACCTGGTGCATGCAGTGGGTAATAAATTGCTGGCCGACCGGCCGGATGCCAAAGTTCTCTACATACACGCCGAACAATTTGTGTCGGATGTGGTTAAGGCCTACCAGCGCAAAACTTTTGATGAGTTCAAGCACCGCTACCACTCGCTGGATTTGCTGTTGATTGACGACGTGCAGTTCTTTGCCAACAAAGATCGCACCCAAGAAGAGTTCTTCAACGCCTTCGAAGCCTTGCTGGCCAAAAAATCACACATTGTGATGACCAGCGACACCTACCCCAAAGGCTTGGCCGACATTCACGAACGCTTGGTCTCGCGTTTTGATTCTGGCCTGACGGTGGCCATCGAGCCCCCTGAACTTGAAATGCGGGTGGCCATTTTGATCAACAAAGCCATCAGCGAGGGCAGCGTCATGCCCGAAGAAGTGGCTTTCTTTGTGGCCAAGAACGTGCGTTCCAACGTGCGCGAACTGGAAGGTGCCTTGCGCAAAATTTTGGCTTATTCGCGCTTTAACCAGAAGGAAATCTCCATCCAACTGGCGCGCGAGGCCCTGCGCGACCTGCTGTCCATCCAAAACCGGCAGATCAGCGTTGAAAACATTCAAAAAACGGTGGCCGACTACTACAAGATCAAGGTCGCCGACATGTATTCCAAAAAGCGCCCCGCCAGCATTGCGCGGCCGCGCCAAATTGCCATGTACTTGGCCAAAGAGTTGACCCAAAAAAGCTTGCCCGAAATTGGTGAGTTGTTCGGCGGGCGTGACCACACCACCGTGTTGCATGCCGTGCGCAAAATCAGTGCCGAACGCCAACAACTGACCGAGCTGAACCAGCAATTGCACGTCTTGGAGCAAACCCTGAAGGGCTAAGCCTTCTGGCTTCAAAAACAGCCTTTGAAATGGGCGCCTACCAGGGGGTGGGCAAGCCCCCCCAAAGAATGCTGAATTAAGGCGGCCCGAAGCGCAATTTAGGGCCAAAAATCAGCGAAAATCTAGGGGCTCCCAAATTCCAAATTGGAGCCCCCCGAAAACAGAGGAAGACATGATCGTACTGAAGGCCACCCAAGACAAATTGCTGTCTGTTTTGCAATCCGTTTCTGGCATTGTGGAACGTCGTCACACATTGCCTGTTTTGGCCAATGTGCTGATTCGCAAAACTGGCAAAGCATTGCAGTTGACCACCAGCGATCTTGAAATCCAAATTCGCACCACCGCTGAAATGGATGGCGATGCAGGCGACTTCACCACCACCGTGGGCGCACGCAAACTGATCGACATTTTGCGCACCATGCCTTCCGACCAAACCGTCAGTTTGGAATCCAGCCAAAGCAAATTGATTTTGAAGGGTGGCAAATCCAAATTCACTTTGCAGACTTTGCCTGCAGAAGATTTTCCGCTGGTGCAAGAAGCAGCCAGCTTTGGCCCCGTCTTCAGCATCCCGCAAAAAACCTTGAAGCAATTGCTCAGCCAAGTTTCTTTTGCCATGGCCGTGCACGACATTCGTTACTACCTCAACGGAATTTTGTTTGTGGCAGAAGGCAAGCAGTTGTCTTTGGTGTCTACCGACGGTCACCGCCTGGCATTTGCCTCGGCCACTTTGGACACCGATGTGCCCAACAAACAAGAAGTCATCTTGCCGCGCAAAACGGTGCTCGAAATGCAACGCTTGCTCAGCGACGCAGAAGGCGCCATCGACATGCAGTTTGCCAACAACCAAGCCAAGTTCAGTTTTGGCGGCATGGAGTTTGTGACCAAACTCGTTGAAGGCAAGTTCCCCGATTACAACCGCGTCATTCCCAAAGGCCATCGCAACAACCTGACGCTGGGCCGTCAAGCTTTGTTGTCGTGCTTGCAGCGCACCGCCATTCTCACCAGCGACAAATTCAAAGGCGTGCGCCTCAATTTGGACCCTGGAACTTTGCGTGTGGCCTCCACCAACGCCGAGCAAGAAGAAGCCGTGGACGAACTCGACATTGACTACGGTGGCGACAGCATTGAAATTGGCTTCAACGTGACCTACATCATCGATGTGCTCACCAACATGGGCCAAGACATGGTGCGCATTGATTTGGCCGATGCCAACAGCTCTGCACTCATCACCATCCCCGACAACGACCAGTTCAAATACGTGGTGATGCCCATGCGCATTTAAGGCCTGAGTTGCTGAAGGTAAGTTAACAACACCTGAAGAAGAGCCTTTCGAAACCCGCGTTGATTCGCGGGTTTCGGCCATTCGAGAGATTGAGAAAAGTAAAAATGACCGAAGAAAACAAGCCAAGCGCCGAAGAGTTCACCACGATTCAGCCCATCATCGACACCAACCAAGCCGGCGCATCAGAGGGCTATGGCGAAGGGTCGATCCAAATTTTGGAAGGCTTGGAAGCGGTTCGCAAGCGCCCTGGCATGTACATCGGCGATACGTCCGACGGCACCGGTTTGCACCACTTGGTGTTTGAGGTGGTCGACAACTCCATTGACGAAGCCTTGGCCGGCCACTGCGATGACATCGTGGTCACCATTCACTCCGACAACTCGATCAGCGTCACCGACAACGGCCGCGGCATTCCCACCGGCGTGAAGATGGACGACAAGCACGAGCCCAAGCGCTCGGCTTCAGAAATTGCGCTCACCGAATTGCACGCAGGCGGCAAGTTCAACCAAAACAGCTACAAAGTGTCGGGCGGTTTGCACGGCGTGGGCGTGAGCTGCGTGAATGCGCTCAGCAAGTGGTTGCGCCTGACAGTGCGCCGCGACGGCAAAGTGCATCAAATTGAATTTGCCAAAGGTTTTGTGCAAAACCGTTTGCTCGAAATGGTCGACGGCGTTGAAGTGTCTCCCATGAAGATCACGGGTGCCACAGATAAACGTGGCACCGAAGTTCACTTCTTGCCTGACACCGACATCTTCACGCAGAACCACGATTTCCATTACGAAATTTTGGCCAAGCGTTTGCGCGAATTGAGCTTCTTGAACAACGGCGTGCGCATTCGTTTGAAAGACGAACGCACAGGCAAAGAAGACGACTTCTCTGGCGCCGGTGGCGTCAAGGGTTTCGTTGATTTCATCAACGCCAACAAAAAAGTCTTGCACCCCAATGCGTTCATCGCCATGGGCGAGCGTCCTGCCGACTCTTACGGCGGCATTCCTGGCACCAGCATTGGTGTGGAAGTGGCCATGCAGTGGAACGATGGTTACAACGAAAGCGTTTTGTGCTTTACCAACAACATTCCACAACGTGACGGCGGCACCCACCTCACTGGTTTGCGTGCAGCCATGACGCGTGTCATTGGCAAGTACATTGAGAAAAACGAAATTGCCAAGAAGCAAAAAGTCGAAGTCAGTGGCGACGACATGCGCGAAGGTTTGTGCTGCGTGCTCAGCGTCAAAGTGCCCGAGCCAAAGTTCTCTAGCCAGACCAAAGACAAGTTGGTGTCCAGCGAGGTGCGCGCCCCTGTGGAAGACATTGTGGCCAAGGCCCTGGGCGACTTTTTGGAAGAGCGTCCCAACGACGCCAAAATTTTGTGCGGCAAAATTGTCGAAGCAGCGCGTGCCCGCGAAGCAGCGCGCAAAGCCCGCGAGATGACACGCCGCAAAGGTGTGCTCGATGGCATGGGCTTGCCAGGCAAATTGGCCGACTGCCAAGAAAAAGATCCAGCGCTTTGCGAAATCTACATCGTGGAGGGTGACTCCGCCGGCGGCTCTGCCAAGCAGGGACGTGATCGCAAATTCCAAGCTATTCTGCCACTGCGCGGCAAAATTTTGAACGTCGAAAAAGCACGTTACGAAAAGTTGCTCACCAGCAATGAAATCGTCACGCTCATCACAGCGCTCGGCACCGGCATTGGCAAAGTGACAGCCGACTCTGGCAAGAGCGGCACCGACGACTTCAACGTCGACAAGCTGCGTTACCACCGCATCATCATCATGACCGACGCCGACGTGGACGGCGCGCACATTCGCACTTTGTTGCTCACGTTCTTCTACCGTCAAATGCCCGACCTTGTTGAGCGCGGTCACATCTACATTGCGCAGCCGCCTCTCTACAAAGTGAAGGCTGGCAAAGAAGAGTTGTATTTGAAAGATGCGCCCGCACTCGATGGCTTCTTGCTGCGCATTGCCTTGAAAGACGCCAGCATTGCCACTGGTGGTGCCTCACCGCAAGTGCTCAGTGGCGACACGCTCGAGTCTTTGGCGCGCAAGCACCAAGTGGCAGAAGCTGTCATTCACCGCTTGTCCAA
>CANGCI010000046.1 GCA_947451995.1 Comamonadaceae bacterium
GAAAGGGTGTTCACTGTCAATCAACCCATCTTGTGAATGGCAAAGGTTTTCAAATACTCTTCGGGCTTGGCCGCGTCAAACTCTTTGCCCATGATCTTGTGTTTGATGTACGCCGATCCAGTTGGCACAGGCTGACCCAAGTCCTTCATGTGTTTGCGCGCATCGGTGATTAAGAAAACTTTTTCGGCAATTTGTTTGTAGTCCACATTGCCTTTGATGTAGCCCCAACGCTTCATTTGCGTCAGCATCCATACCGCCAAACTCTGCCAAGGCATCGGGTCAAAATCTGCGCGATCGGGCACGTTTTGAATCTTGCCCAGGCCATCGGCAAACTTGCCCGTCAACACTTGGCTGATCACCGCTTCAGGTTGGTTCAAATACTGCGTTGGGGAAATCACCTTGGCAATCAACTCTCGGTTGCCCGGCAAGCGCGCCATGGCGGCAGAGGTGAGCACCGCGCGGTACAGCGCCGCAAAGGTGTTGGGATTTTTCTGAATGAATTCTGTGCTGGTGCCAAATGCACAGCAAGGGTGACCGTTCCACAAGTCTTTGGTCAGCATGTGAATGAAGCCCACTTCATCAAACACGGCGCGCTGGTTGAAAGGATCGGGGCCTAAGAAACCATCGATGTTGCCGGCGCGCAAGTTGGCCACCATCTCTGCCGGTGGAATGACGCGAATTTGCACATCGGTGTCGGGGTTCAAACCGTTTTCTGCCAAGTAATAGCGCAGCAAAAAGTTGTGCATGGAGTAATCAAACGGCACACCAAACTTGAAGCCCTTCCAGTTCTTGGGATCGCGATTGTCTTTGTGCTTGAGGCTCAAGGTAATGGCTTGGCCGTTGACGTTTTGAATGGTGGCCACATTCATGGGGGTGGTGTTGGCACCCAGCCCCATGCTGATGGCCAAGGGCATGGGCGACAAAAAGTGTGACGCGTCATATTCCTTGTTGATCATCTTGTCGCGAATCAAAGCCCAACCCGCTGTTTTGGTCACCTCCACATTCAAGCCTTGCTTGCTATAGAAGCCCAAAGGGTGCGCCATGATGAGCGGTGTGGCACAAGTAATTGGAATGAAACCAATCTTCAAGTTTGGTTTTTCAAGCGGTCCTTTTTCTTGCGCCATGGCTTGCAGGCTGGCCACTGGCAACACGCTGGCAATCGCGGCCATGGCGGTTTTCTGGCCCACTGCGCGCAAAAAGTTTCGACGCTCTTGGTCTTGAGGAAACAAGGCCTTGACCAAGGTCGCTTCGATGAATTCTTGGCTGTAGGCTTCAAACTCTGCAGTCTCTGAGCGCGCACGCAAGGTGGCGGCTGCAGCATCGGCTGCAACTTCAGCGTGATGGTCTGCGGGTGAATGATCGCGACCGCAGCTGCATTTCAGCATCAAGGGGCGATCGGCGTTGTACGGGTCAAAGAACTCAGACATGGCAACCTCTTTTCATTGAAGACGATTCATTGAGAAAAGAAGCACTATGCAAACAACGGGCCAACTTGTAGTCGGCCCTGTTTATTTTGTGACTTGGCAGTTTAGCGCTAGAGAACGCCAGCCAACACTTCAAATCCAGAAGTCATGCTGCACCAAATAGGCGCGCGAATTGAATGTGCAAGTTGCCAATTGGTGCGCAGCACTTGTTGAAAGCACCAACTCAAGCCGCCTCTTTGTAAAACGCCCCAAGATGCAATCCCCTAGGGGCAAGTGGCCCTACTGCTTGTTGAATGGCCCCAATGTGATCTGGCGTGGTGCCGCAACAGCCGCCCACAATGTTGACCAAACCTTCGGCCGCAAACTCATGCAACAAACGACTGGTGACCTCGGGCGTTTCATCAAAACCGGTGTCGCTCATGGGGTTGGGCAAACCGGCGTTGGGGTAGCAGCTGATGAAGGTGTCATGGGCCACTTTGGCCAACTCTTGAATATAAGGACGCATCAACGTGGCGCCCAAGGCACAGTTCAAGCCGATGGCCAAGGGGCGAGCATGGCGCACGCTGTGCCAAAAGGCTGTGACGGTTTGGCCGCTCAAAATTCGGCCCGAGGCATCGGTCACGGTGCCGCTGATGATGAGGGGCAGCCGCTCACCGCTGGCCGCAAAATATTCTTCAATTGCGAACAACGCCGCTTTGGCATTCAAGGTGTCGAAGATGGTTTCCACCAACAACACATCTACGCCACCTTCAACCAGTGCCTGTGTTTGTTCGTAGTAGGCCTTGCGCAAGCTTTCAAAGTCGACGTTACGTGCACCAGGATCATTCGCATCAGGACTGATGCTGGCCGTCTTGGGCGTAGGGCCAAGCGCACCCACGGCGTAGCGCGGTTTGTCAGGTGTTGAAAATTTGTCGCATGCTGCGCGGGCCAAGGCCGCAGATGCGCGGTTCATTTCAATGGCCAAATCGGCCATGTCGTAATCGGCTTGCGCAATGGTGGTGGCACCGAAGGTGTTGGTTTCAATCATGTCGGCGCCAGCGGCCAGGTAGCTCTCATGTATGTCGCGGATCACATCGGGGCGCGTGAGGCTGAGCAATTCGTTGTTGCCCTTCACATCCTTGGGGAAGTCTTTGAAACGTTCACCGCGGTAATCGGATTCGCTCAATTTAAAGCGCTGAATCATGGTGCCCATGGCGCCATCCAAAATGGCAATTCGTTTTTCCAGAATCTCTGGCAAGGCTTTCGCGCGGGTGTAGTTCAGTGCTTTCATGGGCCTATTGTAAAAAACAAATCGGACTTATGAGAATTCGTCACAGTCAGGGGCAGACCCAATTGATCGAATTGCGTATTGTCTCTATATTGAGCGCATGAAAAAACGTCAATTTTTAGCGCTCGGTGGCACTATGGCCGCTGGCATGGTTTCCGGCTTAGCCCCTGTGTCAGCCTTTGCACAAGCCAAGTTCCCTGACCGTCCCATTCGGGTCATTGTGCCCTTTGCACCCGGTGGCGATGGCGACATCATTGGCCGCCTTTGGGTGAAGTTCGCAATTGCCCATACGGGCGCCAACTTCATTGTCGACAACAAAGCCGGCGCAGGCGGCGCCATTGGCGCAGCGGAGGCCTCTCGTGCCAAAGCCGATGGCTACACCTTATTGTTGGGCACATCGTCTACACAAATCATCAATCCATTAGCCTCTGGCACCGCAACCTACGACGCCATTCGAGACTTCAACTTGGTGGGCATGGTCAGCGTCAATCCAACCTGCATCGTGGTCCATCCGGGCGTGCCAGCCAACAACTTGAAAGAGCTTGTGAGCTTGGTCAAGTCAAGTCCTGGCAAATATTCTTACGGCTCTGCAGGCCCTGGCACCATCACCAACCTCACAGGTGAGTTGTTCAAGCTACAAGGCGGCAAGTTAGACATCCAGCACGTCCCCTACAAAGGCGGCGGCCCGGCCATGCAAGATCTGGTGGCGGGCCACGTCCCCATGATCACGCCCATCATGTCTTCAGCTGTTTTGGCACAACACCGCGCCGGGCGTGCGCGCATTTTGGGCGTTAACAGTGACTCACGCTTGAAAGCCGCCCCAGACATTCCAACTTCTGTCGAAGCAGGCATTCCTGACATGCGCGTCCAAGTGTTCAACGCGGTTTTCACGCCTGCAGGTGTGCCACGCGATGTATTGGAGTTTTTGCGTGCCACGCACAACAAGGTTCGCAACGATCCAGGGTTTTTGCAAGACTTGGAAAAAGCCGGCGCCGATCCATTCACCTTGGCCGACCCTGAAAAGTTCATTGCCGACGAAGTCGGTCGCTGGACCAACGTCATCAAAGCCACGCAATTCAAAATCACCTGAACGGGCCCCAGGCACTGAGCCAAACGACTTGGCTCAGACACTACCCTCGTCCAAGGATTTGGTCACAATTGCCTTCATGGCTTTGAAGGGCATCGACATCGGAGACAATAGCCTCCGTGTCGACAACAGCCATTTTGAATCACCCCAACATCCTGAGCATCCTCAGTGAGGTGTTTGGGTATGAGTCATTCAGAGGCCCCCAACAAGACATCATTGAGCACGTCACCCAAGGTCAAGATGCCTTGGTGCTCATGCCCACTGGGGGCGGCAAAAGTTTGTGCTATCAAATTCCGGCCATTGCCAGGCAAAGCGCAGGGTTGGGCATCACCCTTGTGGTCTCGCCCCTCATTGCGCTCATGCACGATCAAGTGGGCGCGCTTCACGAGGCGGGCGTCAGTGCTGCCTTTTTAAACTCCACACTCAGTCAAGACGAGACACAAGCCATTGAGCTGAAACTGCGTCGCGGTGAAATCACCTTGTTGTATGCGGCCCCTGAGCGGATCAACACCCCTCGGTTTTTAGCCCAGCTGGATGCGCTATACGCGCAGGGGCTTCTCAGCTTGTTCGCCATCGACGAAGCCCATTGCGTGAGTCAATGGGGTCATGACTTCCGCCCAGAATACCGAAGCCTCACCGTTCTGCATGAACGCTTTCCGGGTGTTCCTCGTGTTGCCCTCACAGCCACCGCTGATGCGCTGACACGCGCCGACATCATTGAACGTTTGCAACTTGAAAACGCACGCTTGTTCATCAGCAGCTTTGATCGGCCCAACATTCGCTACACCATCGTTGAGAAAAAGGACGCCAGCACGCAGCTCCTTCGTTTCATTGAGCGCGAACATGAAGGTGATGCGGGGGTTGTCTATTGCCAGTCTCGCAAACGTGTCGAAGAAATTGCAGCCATGCTGGCGGAGACTGGCATTGATGCATTGCCTTATCACGCTGGTCTAGACGTCGCCATTCGGCAGAAACATCAAGACCGGTTTTTAAGAGATGAAGGCGTGGTCATGGTGGCCACCATTGCCTTTGGCATGGGCATCGACAAACCTGATGTGCGCTTTGTTGCGCACTTGGACATGCCCAAAAACATTGAAGGCTATTACCAAGAAACAGGGCGTGCTGGCCGCGATGGGATGCGCGCAGACGCATGGATGGCCTATGGTTTGCAAGATGTGGTCAATCAGCGCCGCATGATCGACGAGAGTCCTGCCGAAGAAACTTTCAAACAAGTCATGCGTGGCAAATTGGATGCACTGCTCGCTTTGGCAGAAGCCACCGACTGTCGGCGTGTTCGTTTGCTTTCTTATTTTGATGAGTCCAGCCACGCCTGCGGCAATTGCGACAATTGCTTGAACCCGCCTGCTGTTTGGGATGGCACCGATGCCGCACGCAAATTGCTCTCGACCATCTTTCGCGCAGAGCAGCACAGCGGCTTCGCCTTTGGAGCGGGTCACATCATGGACATCTTGCGAGGCAAGGCCACTGAAAAAGTGACTCAGTATGGTCATACCAAGTTGAGTACATTTGGTCTAGGCGCCAACTTTACCGAGCTTCAACTCCGCGGTGTTTTGCGTCAACTGATCGCCATGGGCGCTCTCAATGTTCAAGGTCAAGTTTTCAATACGCTGCAACTGACGGAAGGTTCTCGGGCTGTGCTTCGCGGCGAGGTTCAAGTCTTGCTTCGTGAATCGGTGAGTCAAAAATCAGAGAAGCGCAGCCGAAAGGCTCAGGCCCCAGGACCTGCCGCAGCCAATTTGAGCCAAGATGCGTTGGTGCGATACATCAACCTCAAAGCTTGGCGGGCCGAGGTCGCGCAGCAACACAATTTGCCAGCGTACGTTATTTTTCACGACGCAACCTTGGCACTGATTGCGGCCGCAGAGCCTCAAACATTGGCCGATTTAAATGGTATCAGTGGCATTGGGGTCAAGAAACTGGAGGCCTACGGTGAAGATGTTTTGCGTGTTTGCCGTGTTCAGCTAAAATAATCTGCTGAACAAAATGAGGTTTCAATCATGTCTGCACACAACGATTCACACGCGTCCCAAGATCCTGTAGAAGGCGTCGTCAAACATATTCCTGTCGTGATCCCTGTCGCAGGTGCTGTCTTGATCTTTTTGCTTGCTTTCATCGCCATTTTCATGGCTTGACGCTGCCTTGATCACCCCGAAAGTCCCGCAGCCCCGCGTGGGAAGCGCCCTAAACCCGCCCTTGACGGCGGGTTTTTTTTCGCCCCTCAAACCAAGCCCATGGCGCCGGAACAACTTTATGCGCGTTTTGCATAGTTTTTCGGGGGTTTTCATGATTTCCTTCGCCATTTTCCCCGCAGGCTCCCTAAAATTCAGGTCTTGTTACAAGGTGGGTACAAAGCGCTGCGCCCCTCAAGCAAATCCTTGACAGAAGAATCCAAGTCGTTTTTTGAAAAGCTCATGGCTCCCCCATAGCGCTTGCACTGAACTTTTCAAATAACGATTTTTAAACTTTGGAGCTTTTCCCATGAACTCACCCGTGATGCAGGGCTTGAACCTGAATACGCCTGCCTACGTTAAAAACCCCAAGCTGATTGCTTGGGTTGCCGAAATGGCCGCTTTGTGCAAACCCACCGATGTTTACTGGTGCGATGGCTCAGAAGAAGAATACGATCGCTTGTGCCAGTTGTTGGTCGACAACGGTACTTTCAAAAAGCTCAACCCCGCCAAGCGCCCCGGCAGCTTCTTAGCTTGTTCCGACCCCTCAGACGTGGCGCGTGTGGAAGATCGCACCTACATCTGCTCTGAAAAGAAAGAGAACGCTGGCCCCACCAACAACTGGATGGCACCCGCCGAGATGCGCCAAACCTTGAACCCGTTGTTCGACGGTTGCATGCAAGGTCGCACCATGTACGTGGTACCTTTCTCGATGGGTCCTTTGGGCTCACACATTGCACACGTTGGCATTGAGTTGACCGACAGCGCTTATGTGGCCGTCAACCAAAAGCTGATGACCCGCATGGGCAAAGCTGTATTCGACGTGATTGGCGCCGATGGTGAGTTCGTGCCTTGCTTGCACACAGTGGGCGCACCTTTGGTCAATGGCGCCAAAGACACCACGTCTTGGCCTTGCAACCCCACCGTCAAGTACATCGTTCATTACCCTGAAACACGCGAAATCTGGTCTTACGGTTCTGGCTACGGCGGCAATGCTTTGTTGGGCAAAAAATGCTTGGCTTTGCGCATCGCGTCCAGCATGGGCCGCGAGCAAGGTTGGTTGGCCGAGCACATGCTCATTTTGGGCGTGACCAATCCTCAAGGCAAAAAATACCACGTGGCTGCGGCATTCCCCAGCGCTTGCGGCAAAACCAATTTCTCGATGTTGGTGCCGCCCGAAGGTTTCAATGGCTGGAAAGTCACCACCATTGGCGACGACATCGCTTGGATCAAACCCCAAGCCAACGGCAAGATGATGGCCATCAACCCCGAAGCCGGTTACTTTGGCGTGGCCCCTGGCACCAACCACCACACCAACCCCAACTGCATGGCCAGCTTGGACAAAAACGTCATCTTCACCAATGTGGCGCTGACCGATGACGGCGATGTATGGTGGGAAGGCATGGACAAAGACACCGGCAAAGTGCCCGATCACTTGATCGACTGGCAAGGCAAAGACTGGACCCCCCAGATTGCCAAAGAAACAGGTGCCAAAGCTGCGCACGCGAATGCGCGCTTCACCGTGGCTGCCACCAACAACCCCGCACTCGACCCCGCATGGGACGACGCTGCAGGCGTGGCCATCGACGCGTTCATCTTCGGCGGTCGCCGCTCCACCACCGTGCCTTTGGTGACAGAAGCGCGCAACTGGACCGAAGGCGTTTACATGGCGGCCACCATGGGTTCTGAAACCACTGCCGCAGCCTTTGGTGCGCAAGGCGTGGTTCGCCGCGATCCTTTTGCCATGTTGCCCTTCTGCGGTTACAACATGAGCGACTATTTCCAACACTGGTTGGACGTGGGTGCCAAGATTGAAGCTGGCGGTCACAAGTTGCCTAGCATTTACTGCGTCAACTGGTTCCGCAAAGACGAAGCCGGCAAGTTTGTGTGGCCCGGTTACGGCGACAACATGCGCGTTTTGAAATGGATGATCGACCGTTTGGAAGGTCAGGCCCAAGGTCAAGAAACCATGTTTGGCGTCACGCCCACGTATGGCGAATTGAACTGGACTGGCTTGAACTTCACAGCCGACCAATTCAAAACGGTCACCAGCATTGACAAAGCGGCATGGCAACAAGAGTTGCAATTGCACACCACACACTTTGAGCAGTTGGCTTACAACATGCCCAAGGCTTTGCTCGACACCAAAGCAGCGTTGGAAAAGCGCATAGCGGCGGTCTGACAAACGCTGCCTCGCGCCTCAAACTGGCGCAAGCTTTGTTGTGGTTCACACCGGCCATGTGGTCGGTGAACTATGTGGTCGCCAGAACCGCGCCCGGCATCATCAGCCCGCATGTGCTTGCACTGGGCCGATGGTTCTTGGCAGGGCTCATCCTGGCTGCCATCTCGCGCAGTGAACTTTGGCGCGAGCGCCAACACACTGTCAGTGTTTGGCCTCAATATTTGGCGCTGGGCACATTGGGCATGCTCATTTGCGGCGCCTGGGTTTATTGGGCGGCTGAAACCACCACGGCCATCAACATTGCTTTGATCTATGCCGCATCACCTGTCCTGATCACCCTAGGCGCTGTGGTGGGGCTCAAAGAAAGCTTCTCTTGGCGTCAAGGCTTTGGTGTGGTGCTAGCCTTGTTGGGCGTATTGCATGTGGTCGTCAAAGGCCAGTGGACGGCACTGTCGCAAGTGGTCTGGGTTCTGGGCGATGGCCTGATTGTGATGGCCATGGTGTCATGGGCCGCTTATGCTTTGCTGCTGAAAAAGTGGGCAAGCCCCTTGAGTTCCACAGCACGATTGGCGGCCACTTGCATGGGTGGCAGCTTGGTTCTGTTGCCCTTTGCTTTGACGGAATGGCTGAGCACACCCCATGCCGATTGGAGTTGGACGGCCAGCCTACTCGTCATCACTGCAGCGCTTTTCCCCGGAGTGGGTGCTTACTGGGCTTATGGTTTTTGTCAAAAAACCTTGGGCGCCAGTCGCGTCGCAGCCAGCTTGTACATGGGCCCGTTGTATGGCAGTTTGGTCGCTTGGCTGTTCTTAGGTGAGACCTTGGGCTGGCACCATGCCATGGGTGCCGCCATGATTTTGCCGGGCATCTATTTGGCCTCGCAAAAAGCCCCTGCACAGGGTTGACTCTCGCAGACGTTAAAAAACCTCCCGAAGGAGGTTTTTGCATTTGCATCCACTGCTGCTGGACGTGAACAAATGGGGTCAGACGTAGTACTGACGTTGTTTCAATATGCGGGAAACACGAACCTGTGTGCTGTTCTCGCCTAACAATGCGTCTTCGTCGTTGCGCGTCATTGCGATCTGCAACTCAGACATCAAGCGCGCATCTTTTTGTGCAATAGCCCACAGGCGCTCATCGGAACGGCGTTGCGCCATGTTAGCGGCCCAGCGGTCCAGACCTGATTTCAGTTGAATGGCCAATGTCTTGGAAACACCAGCGAACAAGCCAACGGCCGCAAACACGACAGCCCAAAGCGCCACCCAAGCTGCCAACAAATGGCCTTCAGCCCATGTGTCGATCATCTGGTCTGCCACCACAATGAAGGCTGCCGCCACAGCGGCCAGCAACATGATGGCCAAAGTGCGTGTTGGGCTGAATGTGTCGCTCAGGCGTTTGAAGTTGTTGACAACTTTTTCAGCACGGTCAACACCGGGGTGAGTCAGGGGGTACTCTAAGTGAACAAAATTGTGGTTCATGACGTTTCCTCTTTGCGAGATTGAATGCTTTGAAGATCTGGGGTTGATGCAAAAACGCGTCATTTGCCCGATCAATGCTTGAATCATAGGGTTTACTCTGATATTGTTCAACTTTATATTCATGATGCCCATCATTCACAATAGAAATGATTGAAGCCATACAAACCAACTTCCGCACCTTGGATCTGAACCTGCTTCGGGTCTTTGACGAGGTCATGGCGGAGCGCAGCTTGACCAAAGCGGCGCGTAACCTGTCCATCACGCAACCCGCTGTCAGCAATGCCTTGCGCCGTTTGCGTGAAACACTGGGCGATGATTTGGTTCGTCGTGATGGCCAAGGCATTACACCAACGCCTTTTGCCTTGACTTTGTGGCCTAGCGTTCGAGAGGCACTGGACCAACTCCAATCTGCCTTGGTGCCACAGCAGTTTGTGCCTAGCCAAGCGCGCAACTCATTTGTGCTGGCCATGGCCGATGCCACCGCGGCTGAATTGATGGGCGGCCTTGCACAAGAGCTTGAACATCACGCGCCCAACATTTCGGTGCGCGTTTTGCCGCTCACCACGCGCGACCCCAGAGGCTTGTTAGAAAACGGTGTGGTGGACTTGGCCTTGGGTTATTTTCCAGCTGTCTTGGCCGACTTGACGGCCCGCGCACAAATCGGTGAAGCCACCGCCTTTGAGCATCACCGCTTGTACGACGGCGAATATGTGTGTGTCATGCGCAAAGACCACCCTCTGGCGAAGAAAGAAATCACGCTGGAAGATTTTTGCAATGCGCGCCATTTGCTGGTGAGCTTTTCGGGTCGGCCCTATGGCTTCATTGACGAAGCTTTGGCATCAATTGGGAAACAACGTCGTGTGGTGATGACCGTGAATCAATTTTTCACAGCGGGACGGATGGTGGTGAATTCCGATTTGCTAACCGTCTTGCCGCGTCACTTTGTGCCCACCACAGGTATTTCAAAAGAGTTTTATTTGTGCAATTTGCCATTCAAGGTACCTACTTTGCACGTGGACGCTTTGTGGCATCGCCGCAAACATGCACAGAGTGAACATGTGTGGTTGCGCGATGTGCTGATCAACATTGCGCACGATGTCTTCAAAGCTCAGGGCAGATGATGAACATTCAATTGCTGTCAGACCTTCATCTGGAAACTCACCCACATTTTGTGCCCGAATTTGCACCTGGTGCAGATGTCTTGATTTTGGCCGGTGACATTGGTTCCTATCAAGAAGGCTCCATGCTGGTCACTCAAGATGACCACGATTTTGGTCTGGCTCGGTTTTCACCTCGGGCAGATTTGGCCGCATGGCCAGTACCCGTTTTCTTTGTGCCTGGCAATCACGAATACGATGGCATGCCCTTTGAAGAAGCACACGCACGATTGCAAGAGACCTGTGAGCGTTTGCAAATCACCTGGTTGCACCGTCGTGTAAAGGTGATGAACGGTGTGCGCTTGATCGGCTGCACTTTGTGGAGTGATTTTGAAGCCTTGGTGCCCCAGCAAGGGCCCCTCACGCAACAACTCAAAGCCCGCGAAAAAGCAGAGCGTGCCGCCGATTTTTATTTGCGCAAAACCGGTACCACACTTGACGGAAAACCTTTTTTATCGGATGCAGTCAGAGCTCAAGCGCAGGCCGATCAAGCGTGGCTAACCCAAGCATTGTCAGAATCCTTTGAAGGCGTGACTGTGGTCGTGACACACTTCGCACCCAGCTTGAAAAGTGCCGACCCTCGTTACGGTTTAACGCCCGGTACCGCAGGCTTTTGCAACGCGCTAGACCACTTGTTGCCCAAAGCCAATCTGTGGTTGCATGGACATTTGCATTGCGCACATGACTATGTGCACGCGGGTTGCCGAGTGGTGGCCAACCCTTTGGGCTATGCACGCAAGAATGAACAACGGGCATTTGAATCGCGCAAAATTTGGCGCGTTGATGCTTGAAACTGTGGGTGACTTTGGATGACTAGGGCTTAATTGGCCCGTGCACTCAAGCCAGCAAAACAAGTGGTCATGATGATGTCGATGATTTCCTCATCGGTGTGCAGTTCACTCATCTTCAAAAACTCCACCACCGGATCACAGGCCCTGGCATACAGTGTGTAAAGCACGGCCAAAGGCGGTAATGCCGCATTGATGAAGCCTTCCTTTTGCGCTTGCAAAATCCAAGCGCCCAACAAATCGCTGACTTTCATCAAACCATCCATGTAAGGCTTGCTGGCCATCAAACTGGCGCGCAACGAGGAGTTTTGGCTAGGCAGGCTTGGCATTTCACCGGCCAATTTCAACTGCAAAACCCAACGCGCCGTCGCCATGAGTTTGTTCATGGACACACAACTTGTAGGTCCCTGTTCTTCGGTTTGGTTCAAGTCCAACAAAAATGCCTCGGCCTTCTGCATCGCTTGAACCATGGCCGCGCAAGCCAATTCTTCTTTGCTGTTGAAGTGTTTGTAAAGGCTGGCCTTGGCAATGCCCACTTCGGCCGCCACCTCGTCCACCGTCATTGCATCAAAGCCTTTTTCCGACAACAAGCGGTTGACGGAGGCCGTGATGGCTTGCTCACGTGCTTCGAGCATCTGGGCTTTGAATGACTTTTTAAGTGGCGCGGTTGCGGTGTTCATGCGGGCATTTTAGCGAGGGAAACTCAAAATTGAACTGAACAGTCATAAAATATCCAGAGCGTATACATTTTCAATGCTGCCAAGGAACAAGACCCTCATGGACCGTCGTCAACTGCTCCAGACCACCCTCTACAGCACGCTGCTGTCTGGCCTTGGCGCATGCGCCAGCAACAACAAAGCTTTGGTGGAGACATCTGGAACGACACCTGCTTGGCCAACGCACATCCAAAAAATTGCATTTGGTTCGTGCATCAACCAAAACAAAGAGCAGCCCATTTGGCAAGCTGTTCTGGCCAATCGTCCCGATCTGTTCATTTTTGGAGGCGACACCGTTTATGCAGACAGCCAGCCATGGCAGTTGGCCAATCTCGAGCAGGCTTATGCCACCCAAGCGGCGCAGCCTGGTTTTGCGCAACTCCGAAAAACCATTCCACATATGGCCATCTGGGATGACAACGACATGGGTCTGAACGATGGCGGCGCAGAGTTTCAACACAAAGAAGCATCCAAAAAAGCCTTCCTTGACTTTTGGCGCTTGCCCGCCAACGACCCACGCCGTTCACGAGAAGGTCTCTACCATGCCATGAGCTTTGGCAACGCAGGGCAACGCGTTCAGGTCATCTTGCTGGACACACGGTCATTTCGATCTGCACTTCGCAGAACAGACCAACGCGATGCGCCTGGCAAAGAACGCTATGTGCCCGATGCGGACCTTGCCAAAACCATGCTGGGAGAGGTCCAGTGGCAATGGTTGGCGGCGCAACTGCAAACGCCTGCAGACATTCGCCTCATTGTCTCTGGCGTGCAGGTGGTGGTGGAAGGTCATGGCTGGGAAGGTTGGCACAATTTGCCCTTAGAGCAAGAAAAGCTGCGCCAAGTGATTCGGCGCACAGGTGCCAAAGGTGTGGTTTTGTTGTCAGGCGATCGCCACATTGGCGCTGTCTACAAAAGCCCGTCGGCCAACTTGTACCCCCTTTACGAGTTCACCTCCAGCGGCATGACGCATGCATGGCAGACGGCGAAGGAGGCCGGCCCCAATCGCTTGGGCGAATTGGTGACACAAAACCATTTTGCGATGATCGAATTGGACTGGCAACAAAGGCACATCCAATGGGGCTTTAAAAACACCCAAGATCAATGGCTTCAACAAGGCCGCATTGCCTTGGCTGAGCTTGAATAAAAACAAACCCTTCCACAAAGCCCGATAATCTCGGTTTTGATTTTTCATAACGCACGACAGGATCGTGACATTTCGCGGAGTACACACATGCAAACCCCACCCATGATTCAAAGCGGCGCCGTTGCATACGGCTTGGCCACCATCGCCAAAGACGGCACTGTTTTAGACACTTGGTATCCAGCACCTCAGTTGGCTGAAGGCGTCAAAGAAAACGGCAGCCACGTGTTGAGTGAGGCTGATGTGCGCACGCACTTGGGCGAGTCCTTCATCAAAGCACTGGGCACTTGCGAGTTGCGCGGCGTGAACGTGGTCGCTGTTAAAACCAGCATCGCCACATTGGCCGAACCACCCAAAGACACACACGATGTATTTTTGCGTTTGCATTTGCTCAGCCACCGCTTGGTCAAGCCACACCAAGCCAATGTCACCGGCATCTTTGGTTTGTTGGCCAATGTGGCTTGGACCTCCATGGGCCCTTGCCCGCTGGACCAATTGCAAGACGCTCGTTTGCGCGCTCGCGCAGCCCGCGTGGTGTTTGACGTCAAGGCTGTGGACAAGTTCCCCTACATGACCGACTACGTGGTGCCCTCCGGTGTTCGCATCGCCAACGTGGACCGCGTGCGCTTGGGTGCGCATTTGGCCTCTGGCACGACCGTCATGCACGAAGGTTTCTGCAACTTCAACGCAGGCACCTTGGGCGCTTCCATGGTGGAAGGGCGCATCAGTGCAGGCGTGTTGGTGGACGATCAAAGTGACGTGGGCGGCGGCGCCTCCATCATGGGCACCTTGTCGGGTGGCGGCAAAGAAGTGATCTCTGTTGGCAAGCGTTGCTTGCTGGGCGCCAACTCTGGCATTGGCATTTCATTGGGCGACGATTGCGTGGTGGAAGCGGGTTGCTATGTGACCGGCGGCACACGTGTGAAGATGCCCGATGGCAGCGTGGTCAAAGCGCGTGAGTTGTCGGGTCGCAACGGCATCTTGTTCCGCCGCGATTCACAAACAGGTGCGGTGCAAGTGATTCCCCGCACTGAGAGCTGGGGCAGCTTGAACGCCGACTTGCACAAAAACTGAATTTGTATTTGCGCTTCTTGCGCAGTTCAATGTCGCTCAAAGCCAGTGTGTTCCCACACTGGCTTTTTTCTTGTCACGCTGTTTTTGCCAAGTGTTGTTTGGCCAATTCCACATACCAATCTAAGCATGCGGGATTGGCCATGGCATCTTTGTTCACCACTTTTTCCAAGGGCTGACCCAGCATCAGTTTCTTGATTGGCAACTCTTGTTTTTTGCCCGACAAGGTGCGCGGAATTTCTGCCACTTGAAAAATTTCATTGGGCACAAAGCGCGGACTCAAGGCCGTTTTGATCGCGTTGTTCAAACTGTTTTTCATGGCTTGCGTCAATTGCAAACCCGGACGCAACACCACAAACAACGGCATGTAGCTTTCGCGGCCTAAATATTCCAAATCAACCACCATGCTGTCGATCACTTCAGGCAATGCTTCAACGGCACTGTAGAGTTCGCTGGTGCCCATGCGCAAACCATGGCGATTGATGGTGGCATCGCTGCGACCAAAAATC
>CANGCI010000047.1 GCA_947451995.1 Comamonadaceae bacterium
AAAATGATGACGCCCGCAGTGGTGACCACAAAGGTGACGTTGGACATCATGCCGCGATTCTCGGGCGTGGGAAATCCATCGGGTGCAAAGATCATCCACACATGCTTGGACAGTTGGATGGGCGGAATGTCTTTAACAGGCGGTCCCACCAAAAAGTCTTGCACATCGGCCGCAAAAGTTTGCAGCTCTGGCCACATGCCCACCAGCCCCGCGCCGATGGCGGATACGCCCAAAAAAGTGCGACGCGGTAAGACCGGCGTTGCGTGCTGTTTCATTTTGTAGTGGGTCATGCGAAGACTCCTGTTAGGCGACGTAGCCTGGGTTGGGCAAGCCGCCCGTGATCTTGGGTGCATTCAGTTGACGGGGCTTGATGCGGCCATTGGGTTGGGTTTTGAGCCATTGCTCCACCACTTCCCAGACTTGCTTATTGCCTTGCGTGCGGGCTTCTTCCGCAACAGGCGCCCAGCCAGCTACTTTGTATTTTTTACCAGACTCAATGAGCTTGCCGTTCAAACGCATTTCTTCGATGCGCTTTCCCATGCCAGCGGTGGGGTTGCAGTTGTATTGCAAACCGCCCACTCGCACCATGTCACCCCCTTGTTGGTAGTAAGGGTCTGGGTTGAACAAGTTGTCGCAAACATCTTCAAGCACCGTTTTAATGGTCTCGCCAGTCATTTCGGTGACGGTGGCGTAAGAGTAAGTGGTGGCCGTCATGTCGAGCAGCCATTCGCGTGTGATGGCTTGGCCAGGCAAGAGGGTGGTGCCCCAGCGGAAGCCAGGTGAGAACGCAATCTCGGCACCTTGAACATCCATCAAAGCATCGACCAACAGTTGGTCGCCCGTGCCATTGAAGTTGCCGCGTCGATACAACAGGCCTTCAGAGATGCCCAGTTTTTCGTTCAGTTTGCTTTCGTAGGGCGCGCGAATTTTGGTGATGAGCGCATCCATCTCTTTGTCGGCTGGCAGCATGTTGGAAAACACGGGCAGCAATTTGTAACGGAAATCGGTGACGCGTTTTTCTTTGACTTCAAAATCGAGCACACCCAAGAACTTGCCGTTGGAGCCAGCATTGGTGACGATGGTTTTGCCGCCTTTGTTGCTGACCAAGGTGGCCACGGGCATGCCGTCGTGTGTGTGGCCACCCATGATGGCGTCGATGCCACTCACGCGGCTGGCCATCTTGAGGTCAACGTCCATGCCGTTGTGGCTGAGCACCACCACCACCTGCGCACCTTTGCCACGGGCTTCGTTCACCATGGCTTGCATGTTTTCGTCTTGAATGCCAAAGGCCCAATCGGCCACCATGTAGCGTGGGTTGGCAATGGGGGTGTAGGGGAAGGCTTGGCCAATGATGGCGCAAGGTACGCCGTTCATTTCTTTGATGACGTAGGGCTTGAAGACGGGGTCGCCAAAGTCTTGGGTCTTGATGTTTTGTGCTACAAATTCAACCTTTCCGGCAAAATCTTTTTCAACAATTTCTTTCACGCGGTCCATGCCCAGTGTGAATTCCCAGTGGCCCGTCATCACGTCTACGCCCAGCAATTTGCAAGCGTCCACCATGTCTTGGCCGTTTGTCCAAAGGCATGTGCCTGAACCTTGCCATGTGTCACCGCCATCGAGCAACAAGGCACCCGGGCGGCTGGCTTTCATGCGCTTGACCAAGGTGGCCAAGTGCGCAAAGCCACCGACCTTGCCATAGCGTGCTGCCGCTTTTTCGTAGTTCAGATAGGTGAGGGCGTGGGCTTCGGAAGTGCCAGGCCGGATGTTGGCAAACTTGAGCAAATGCTCACCGACCAAGTGAGGCAAGTTGCCCTTCATGCTACCCAAACCCAGATTGATGCTGGGTTCGCGGAAATAAATGGGCTTGAGCTGTGCGTGGCAATCGGTCATGTGCAAGAAGGACACATTGCCGAACTTGGGAATGTCGTACAGACCGTTGGCGGCTGTTGCAGCATCTGCATCGGCGTAAGTGCCCATGCCCAAACCGGCCATGGTGCCCGCGCCCATGACTTGCATAAATTCACGTTTCGAGAGGTTCATACTTTTGTCTTCGCTAATATATGGTGAGCAAAAAAACCCGGACGTGCCGGGTTTCTAATGACGTTATTGGTTAACTGGGGATTTGGGATCTAACAACAAGCCCACCAGATGACGCACTTGCGTTTCTGTAAGGATGCCGCTGTGACCAGCACGAGGCATGTTGGAGCAAGCGTTGTAGGCTTTTGCATTCCAAATTTTGCCCCAGGTGTATTCCACAATCAGTTTGACTTCGGGGCTGTTTGGATTGCTGACGCCGCGAATTTTTCCGTAGTTGTAGAGACTTGGGCCAATGGTGCCGTAAGAAATTTCTTTGGGGTCCATTTGGTGGCAGTTGTAGCAGTTGCCGCCATTCACAGTTTTTTCATCATCCGTAAAGGTGAGGCCGCGACCGTTTTGAGCAATCTTTTCGCCTTCTTTCCAATCGCCCAAAAACTTGCCATCGGATGGCCACTTGATGGTTTTGAGATTGGCCGCTTCAATGGCACTGGTCGCTTTCTCGTCCAAGGGTTTGCCAGAGGCATCGGCTTCACTGCACGCCCGATTGGTTTCATCGGTATTCAAAATGCTGGCCTTGACGATGCCTTCGTCGCGGAATGAGGCTTTGACAATTTGCTGTGTGAGAGCATTCAGGTCAGCCACTGAGGGCGCTGAAGTGCAACCAACAGCCAGCAACATGACCGATGCAACAGCCAAGCCCGTGCGAAGTTTTGAATTCATTTTTTTCATTGCATGGACTCCGAATTAGCGCTTGATGGCTGGGGCGATGGAAGCAGAACCTTGTGAGTTCACGCCAAGGTACACACCCAATGCGATGGTGGCATCGCTGGCAAAACCAGGGTAGGGGAAGCGTTGCTGACGGTAGCAATCGTTGAGGCGTTGTTGCATGCCCCACATTTGACCATTGGACACGCGGTAGGCGGGCCATGCGGCAAAGCCAATGCCATCGCCAGGATTTTTGGTGAGGTTGGGCAGGTCTTGGAGGCGAATGCGTTTGCCATCTTCCGCATGACATGAAGCGCACGAAAAGTCGTGCGGACCACCACGGAGGAAGAACAAACGTTTGCCCACTTCATAAAAAGTTTTTTCTGACGGATGGGCTTGGGACAAATTGAATTTCATGCCCTTAGATTCTGCGGCCAACCAAGTGGCCAAGGCCGTCATGTTGACTTGTTCGCCCTTTCCAAAAGGCGTCTTGGCAATTTCGGCCGCATTAAAGCCTTGCAAGGTTTCCATGCAGGTGAGCAAACGTGACTCCATGTCTTGAACACGGCCAGTGTCTGCAAAGTACTTGGGCAATTCAACAAAAGCACCCTTGTAAACACCGGGCCCTTTGCCTAAATCACATTTTTCAAGCGATGCATTTTTGGGGCCCCTTTTTTGAGTCCACAAACCTTCGCCCTTGGCTTCGAACAAGTCGGCAGGGTTGCCGTCTTGCAACATGGCTCGGTATTCATCAATGCCTTGACTGGCCGTTTTTTGAGCCAGGCTACCTAGGCTGAGGGTCATTAAACCTGCAGCCAATAAGACGTAGAGTGTTTGCTTCATGGGCGCCTCAATGTGTCAACTTCAAAAACTGAAAAAGGGTGAAGATTGCGCTTCACCCTTGATGTGCAACTTGGTGGCTTAGGACACCGTTGCTTCGTCGGTACGGGTGTCGCCCTTGCTGTCTTTCCAAGTGACTGCAATTTTGTCACCGGCTTTGGCGCCTTTGACTGCAAATTGCAAAAATGGATTTTTGGAGACAGCAGGTCCCCATTCGGCTGCCAGAACGGGTTTGCCGTTGTGCGTTGCTGTGACTTCTTGGATGTACCAAGCTGGTACTGTTTTGCCAGCGGCGTCTTTGCGCTGACCGGATTCCATTTCGTGACTCATCAGAACACGAACAGTTGCTTTGTCGCCAGAGGCTTGGGCGCGAATGCGCATTGGATCTGCCATTTTTTTCTCCTGAATATGTGTGAATGAACTAAGAGGTGAGGGGGTTAACCGCCACAGCCACCCAAAGTTACTTTGACTTCTTTCTTAGCGAACAAAGCCTTGCCGTCGGCCATGATGGCCACAGCGTAGACATCAGACGATTGGCCCATCTTGGCGCGTGTCGAGAAATTGGCATCTACCGCATCGCTCACGTGGAACATGGCCACCAATGCTGCGGGGTTCTTTTCAACCAAGACCAAGATTTGCTTGACGCCTGCCAATGTGGTGCTGGCACCCAAAGGAACCACAGCGCCATTTTCTGCAATGTCAGGACCTGTGATGGAAACGTCTTTGCTTTCAGCAATGGCACCACCGCCATAGGCTTTAACCGCGTCTTGAACCGACTTGGCATCGAAGCCGGTTTTGTTAAATGCTGCGTGAGCAAATTGAGGGAAGCCAGCAGAAGCCAGCAAGCCTGCAACCACCATGCTCTGTTTGATTGTCTCGCGACGAGTTTGCATCTGATTCTCCTTGTGAATAAGTTGATGCTATTGAAATCTGCGTCAAAGTCAATTCAGTAATACCTGATGAACTTTGACTTCGTTTTTACTTGTGACTGCCGTTGGCAATCCACTCAGCGATGAGCTTCACGTCTGCATCGCTTAAGTTTTGTGCAGGCATGGGGATTGCCCCCCAAACACCTGAACCACCTGACTTGATTTTGCCTGCAATGTAATCCACTTTGCCCGGATATTTTTTGGCAATGTCGTTAAAGCCAGGGCCTACAATTTTCTTATCGATTCCGTGGCATGCCGTACAGACATTTTTGCTCAACAAGGCCATGACAGCTTTGTTGTCAGATTTGCCCTCTGCTGCTTTAGCGGGTGCGGCGGGCGATGTACTTGGCGCAGGAGCGCTTGTACTTGTTTTGCCAGTACTGCCTTCTGGCTTGGTGGTGTCGGCGCCCTTTTGCTGACCGACCATGCGATTTTGTTCACTCAAGTTGCCATGGGCATTGCGTGCAAAGTCGGGCAAGAAAGAGGCCACTTTGGCTTCTGGTTTGCAATCCTTCATGCAAATCGTGTTTTGCGTGTCGGGTTTGCTGTTACCACCAAATTCTTTGCCAGGCCACATGGCGTGTGCTGTGGTCATGCCATTGCGGTTGGGCATGCGATTTTGCACCTCAGCAATGTTTTTGTTGGACAGCACAAAGTCATCGGGCACCACGCCTGCCAAGTTCAGCAAGAAGCCTGTGACGGCATAGACTTCTTCTGTGGTGAGTGTTTTGGGACTGGTCCATGGCATGGCACGGTTGATGTAGTCCCACAAAGTTGACACTGTGGCCACCTTCATGATGGTGGTGCGACCGGGGAAGTCTGTGCGCGTGAGGTTGGCGACACGGCCGGTTTTGATGTCTTCGGCAGTGGTGCCACCAATCAATGGGCTGAAGACCTCGTTGGATTCACCGAAAATACCGTGACATTGCGCACATTTGGCTTCCCACACATCTTGGCCTTTGGCCACAGAACCAGAGCCTACAGGCAAGCCTTTAAAGTCGGGGCGAACATCAATGTCCCAGGCTGCAACTTCTTTGGGCGTGGCGTCTCGACCCACGCCAGGATATTTGGTGCTTTGTGCAAATGCCGAAGCCAATGACAGGCTGATGGCGATGGCCAGGACAATCTTAGGAAACTTGAACATTTTTCACCTCGCCATTTTCTTGTACCAACCATGACTGAATGGCATTGTTGTGATAGATCGAACGCGTACCACGCACATCGCGCAGTTGTTTGTACATGGGCTGGACATAGCCTGTTTCGTCCTGTGCGCGACTTTGGATGATGGCGGGTTTACCATCCCAGACCCAATCCAAATTGAAGCGCGTGAGGGCTTTTGACAACACCGGCGTTTCGAGTCTTGCTTGACGCCAGTTGCGTCCGCCATCGGTTGACACGTCGACGCGTTTGATCTTGCCTTTGCCCGACCAAGCCAAGCCTGTGATGTTGTAAAAGCCTTTGTCCAACAAAACTTGGCCGCCGGAGGGGGTGGTGACCACGCTCTTGCATTCTTGAATGTTGGTGTACTGACGGTGCAAGCCACCGGGTTGCAAATCGATGTAGTGCACGGCTTCGTCTTTGGCGGCGTAAGGCTGATCACCCACTTCAATACGACGCAGGTATTTGACCCAGCTCACGCCTTGAACACCGGGTACAACCAAGCGCAAGGGGTAGCCATTTTCCGGACGCAGCATTTCGCCGTTTTGTCCATAGGCCACCAACACTTCACCTGATGTGATCAGGCTCATGGGAATGGTGCGTGTCATGGCTGAGCCGTCGCCGCCTTCAGCCAAAACAAACTTGCCATTTTTTAAATCTGCACCCGCCAACTCAAGCAGGGTGATGAGCGGTACGCCTGTAAATTCACTGCAAGACAACATCCCGTGTGTGTACTGCACAGTTGGCACAGCAACATTGCCCCAATCGACTGCCGTATTGGCGCCGCATTCAATGAAGTGGAAGCGTGAGACGGAGGGCAAGCGCATGATTTCGTCCATGGTGAAAACCTTTGGGTTTTTCACCATGCCGTTGATCATGAAGCGATGTTTGGAAGGATCAATGTCCCACCAGCCTTGGTGGTGACGTTCGAAGTGCAGGCCACTGGGCGTGACGATGCCAAACAAAGATTGCAGAGGTGCAAAAGACACGGAAGCTTGCGTGGTTTGTGTCAAACCAGGGCTTTGGCGTCGTTGCAAATTGGCTTCGTACTTTGAGGGTTTGCCGTAACCTTCAGTGGCAACGCCTTGACCCAAGCCAGTGGCGTGCTCGGGTAACTTCAAAATATTGGGGTCGCCACCCTCGGTAGGGATGGGGTTGCCTTGGGCCCAAGCGCCGGTAGGTGCGGAGACGGCCGCGACGCCAGCTGCAGTGGCTGTCGATGCAGCAGCAAAAGCACGTCGAATGAAATCGCGTCGGCCTTGTTTGCCTTCAGCAAAGACTGTTTTCACATCGGCCGACGTCAGAAAATTTTCTGGTGCTTTTTGCACACGTCCTGAAGAATTGAATTGCTCTTTCACCCTATCTCCTTGTTGCGCATTTGTCAGCGCGCTGATGGCTGTCATTATATAAGTCAATACTTATTTATAAGTTGATTCTCTGTCCTGTGACTGAACACAGAATTACAAACTGAAGTGCCGATTGTGAAACGTGCGTCAGCAGCAGAATTGATTTAAATCAATTCTGCTGCTTGGGCTTACCAAGTACTCAATAACGATAGCTTGCCAATACTTGCCAATTGTTTTGGCTGTGTGAAATGCTAGCGCTCGGTGTGGCCACGGTCACTTTGCCTGCATGCGACATGGCTGCATCTAATTGCCATTGCTTGTTGAGCTGATAGCTGGCACCCAAGGTCATGTGGTCTTCCACAATGGCAGGGAACAAGGGGTTGGTCATTTCTTTAGGAATGGGATTGCTGGCCAAATTCAAACCGCCGCGCAATGTCAGAACATCGTTCACTCGGTAAGCGGCGCCCACAGATACAACCGTTTGATCAGCCCAGTTTTGCGGCATCGCAAAGCTCACGCTACCCCCCATGCCTGCACTGGTGTAGCTCATGGAGAATTGCTTCATCACCTTGGACCATTCAACCCGTTTGACATCTGCTGCCAGAGTCAGTGCAGGGCTTGATTTGAACGCCATGCCGATGGCCAGTGTGGCGGGCATTTGGAAGTCCAACACCTTGAGTTGTCCCACATCTGCAAAGCCGCCTGGTGCGCTCATGCTTGCGCCTTTGGCCGATGTTTTCATGTCACCTTGTGCGGTTTTCAAGTGATAGCTTGCGCCCAGCGTCATGTCGGGCGTGGCTTGGTAAGTCATGCCCAGCTTGCCAGTCCAACCTGTGGCTGTGGCGGCGCCACTGAAGTCGCTGGTGTTTGAAAAGTCGATGCGAGCCCAAGGCGCTTGTGCGAGCTGGGGCAAGGCCATGCCTAGATTGCCAGAGGGCATGCCATTGACCATGCCACCCAATTGGGCACCTGTGGCCGCCATTTTCATGTCTAAATTGGACCAGGCAAAGTCCAGTGTGGCACCCACATTCAACTTGTCGTTGACTTGCATGGCAACAGGAAATAGCACGCGTCCCACGCTGAGTTCCGAGCGAACATCAGAGCCAGAGCCCATGGCCAATGCCGAGTTTGCGGCGTATTCAGTTCCCATGCCGCCTTGACCAAACATGCCAACACCATAAGTCAGGGAGCCAGCTTTGCGAACCCAGCCAAAGGCGGGCATGACATAAGACGTTCCGCCAGAGTTGGCTGTGGGAAAGCCAGGAATAGATGTGCTCACTTTGGGGCCTAAAACTCCCAAGGCCAAATCGAAGCGGGTGCCATCAGGCCCCATTTGCAAGGTGGCTGGGTTGTTCATCATGGCCGCCGTACCATTTTCAATGGCAGTTGCTGCGCCGCCCATGGCCAGCGCCACAGGGCCATAGCCTTCCAAAATCATGCCGTTGGTGGCCCAAGCAGACGTACCCGTCATCAAGATGGCGGCAGCGATGGCTGTGGTATTTTTTTTAAATTGGATGTGCATGTTGTCTCCTCCTGAATATTAAATTTCGCCTTTAGAGGCACGTTCCATCATTTCCCAGATGGTGTCTCTGACGGCATTGGCTTCTTCTTTCAAGGGGGAGGGCAATTTGCGACCCATCTTGACCATCATGTCCATGTTGAGGGTGTAGAGCCACAAGCCATCTTCTTTTTCAACCACGGTGACGCGGCAGGGCAGGTAGGCAGCCATGTGTGGGCTGAAGTCCACCATGCGGCGGGCAGTTGTGGGTGTGCAGAAAGAGTAGACGGTGAGTAACTTCTGCTTTTGGCCTGTACGTGCTTCAAGTTCTTTTGACAAAGGCAAGGTGCCGACGTCTTTCATGTTGCGCTCAGTGGCGACCTGCTTCAGGATTTGTTCGATGTCGTTGGGGGTCACGCCCTTGGCAACTTTGCGTTCCCAAGTGGTTGCAACTGCAATGTCACCTTCGGCTTCAACCCAGCGATCCCACATGCGACTGGCTTCAGCCCCCGCACCACTTTCTAATTTTGTCATGGTGCTAATTGTTCCGCAGCCTGTCAGCATCAAGCTGGCTGTCATTGCAGCGGCCAAGGTGGCTTGCTTTAATCCAAATCGCATATGGGTTCTCCTGTTTGATCATTCGCAACTGTCAAGACTTGCGTGCATTCGCAGGTCTCCAGTGGATGCCGGATCATCAGGGGAAAAAACCCGTAGGGGTATCCGAAAATACCCTAGGGGGTAAGGTAAGCTGGATGTCAGTCTTTATTTGAATTTGTAATGGTCACGGTTCAAAACAGCGGCAACAGCGGTGACTTCTTCTGGGAAAAAGCCCAAATTGAGTTCGGTGTTGCACTGCTCTACCATGCCTCTTAAAAATCCTGGGGTGTTGATGCGGCCTTGTGGCTTGTACATGGCGCTGCCATTGCCACCCACGCGCTTTTGATGGCAGCTGTCGCAGTTGTTTTGGGCAATGAGCTGTGTGCCTAATTTCAAGTCGGCATCTTTGAAGAGGACCGGTTGAGCCATGGCAACGTTGCTCAAAAGAAAGCCGGCCAGTGCGAATGTTTGAAGGTTCATGTCAATCTCTGCTCGTGAAATATATAACCAGTGACTAATTTAACGGATGACTGCTGGAGCAGGCGCCGCCAGATGACCACCTATTTCTAGGTGCTTTCCCCATGCACTCAGGGGGTTTTTGTTTGAATGCCCAGTGTTCAGCCGCGCAACGACTTTCTGGCCAATGCGATGCGTTCATCTAAGTAGGCACCATAAAAGTCAGGCAAGTAACCACCTTCCATGCGCTCGACCAACTCTTGTCCTTTGGGGCCTAGGAAGATCAGGGTGGGGGCGATGCTGACGCGCCATTGCTTGACCCATTGGTCGTGGGTTTGCATTTGGCCGTTGATGCCTTTGAGTTGAAGGTCACTTCTCATGTCCACTTGAACGATGGGAAATCCTTGTTTTTGCATGGGGCTGAGGTAACTTTCTCTGGCCATTTTGCAAAATGGGCAACCCGCTAAGCTGACCATGACGATCAAGGGCTCTTTGGCTTTCAGGGCTTTTTCAAGTTCATCCGGTAGCGACGTTGCAGAAGGCAGTATGGCCGGTGCAGCTTGGCTTTGAAGGGGCAAGCCCAATAAGGTGCTGGTGAGGCTCAAGCCTAGGCGAGAAACACACGATCTGCGTGTGATAAGGGCCTGAGAAGCGGCAGAGAGTGGGTGCATGGGCAATGAGGGTGAAAAAAAGGGACAATCTGTGGCTTTGTGCTGTTTACAGCAGATCCGGGGGCTCCCGTTTTGTAGGGGCAACTTTCGATATATCAGTGCATGATGAATTATTGGGGAACTTTGTGAATCTCGCAAGTCTTTTGGAAACCTACGGTGATCATTGGATCTTGGCCCTGGGTGGGGCTGTGATTGGACTCTTGTTTGGCTTCAGCGCACAGCGGTCTAAATTTTGTGCCAGGGCTGCAGTGATTGAATGCTGTGAGGGGCAATGGCGGCAAAGATTTGCAGGATGGATGCTGGCTTTTGCTGTGGCCATGTTGATGGTGCAATTTGCCATGTTGTTGGGATTTTTAAAGCCTGAAAGTGCTAGACACTTGGGCGCACAAGGCAGCATCTCTGGCGCTGTGTTGGGCGGCCTGATGTTTGGGGTTGGCATGATCATGACCCGCGGTTGTGCAAGCCGATTGATCATTCTTTCCGGTAATGGAAATTTACGCGCTTTGCTATCCGGTTTGGTGTTTGCAGTGACTGTGCAAGCCACCATTTCAGGGGCGTTGGCGCCAGTTCGCCAATACATGGCATCTTGGTGGTTGGTTGATGGTGGACCGCAGCGAAATATGCTCAACGCATTGGGCACATCCTCTTGGATGGGCTTGGCCATTGGCTTGCTTTTTTTAGGCATCGCTGTTTGGCGTTTCCGAGCCGCAGCAGGTGGTCCCAAGCCCTTGGTACTGGGGAACGTATTTGTTGGCGTGGCCATTGCACTGGGTTGGTTTTTTACGCAATGGATTGCCAGTGCGTCATTTGAACCTATTCCACTTCAAAGTCTTTCCTTCAGCAGCTCTTCTGCCGAGTGGTTAACCCGTGTGCTCTACACCGACACGGCGCCGCGATTTGGCTTTGATGCAGGCTTGTTGCCCAGCGTTTTCGTAGGTTCTTTCATTGCCGCGTTTTTATTTGGAGAATTCAAATTTGAAGGTTTCCAAACTGAAAACAAATTAGGCCACTACCTCACGGGTGCTGTTTTGATGGGCTTTGGTGCTGTGTTGGCGGGCGGCTGCACAGTGGGTGCTGGCATGTCAGGTGGTGTGGTGTTTTCCAACACGGCATGGTTAACACTGCTGTCTATCATGGCGGGGGCTGCATTGACCTATCGTTTTCTCAAGTCGATTGGCGCACCGACCTAAATCCAGCCTTGCAAAGTCAGGCGGGCTTTTGACGCATGTCAATTTGACCGAGCTGCTTGCTGGTAGCATCCTTATCAGTCCATACTGATATAACGAGGATTGTCCGTGAGCATTGCACTTAACGAAGTGGTCGAAATATACGGCGAAGGCACCGTTTTGGCCATCGGTGGCGCTGTCATTGGTGTGCTCTTTGGGTTCTTTGCGCAACGTTCCAAATTTTGTCTACGTGCCGCTGTCATTGATTTTTGGCATGGCCATTTCAAAGACAAACTTTCAATTTGGTTACTGGCTTTTTCTGCTGCAGTCATCGCAACGCAAGCTTTGGTTTTGTGGGGCGGATTGGACAGCAGTGGTGCGCGTCAAATTGCAGCGCGCGGCAGTTTGTCGGGTGCCATTGTGGGGGGCTTGATGTTTGGCGTTGGCATGATCTTGACGCGGGGTTGTGCCAGTCGCTTGCTCATTCTGTCGGCCAATGGCAATTTACGCGCTTTACTCTCTGGATTGATTTTTGCCGTGGTTGCGCAGTCGAGTTTGTCGGGGGCACTGATGCCCGCCAGAATCGCCATCAGCGAATGGTTAACTTTGGATGGCGGTCCTGGCCGCGATTTGTTGGCCATGGCTGGCGCCGGTCACATGACTGGATTGGCAATCGGTTTGTTGAGTTTTGTCATTGCCATTTATTTTGTCAGCCGCAGCACCAGCAAGCCTGTGATGCTGTGGGTGGGCGGTATTGGCACTGGTTTGTCAGTGGCTGCTGCATGGGGCTTCACGCAATGGGTGGCCAAAAATTCATTTGAACCGATTCAAATTCAAGGACTGACCTTCAGTGGCCCCTCCGCTGAGTGGTTGATGCGCGTGTTGCAATCGCCTGCACCCAAAATTGGTTTTGAATTTGGCTTATTGCCTGGCGTGTTTTTAGGATCCTTCTTGGGTGCCTTGGCTGGAAAGGAGTTTCAACTCGAAGGATTTAAAGATGGCTACAGCATGCGCCGTTATATTGTGGGCGCAGTGCTGATGGGCTTTGGGTCGATGCTGGCTGGCGGCTGTGCCATTGGTGCAGGCGTCACGGGTGGCGCTATTTTTGCACTCACAGCTTGGGTGACCCTGGTCGGCATGTGGCTAGGTGCAGGGCTGACGGATCGCTGGTTAGATTCGCCAGCCACGCACAGGCACCCTTGAAAACTCTGAGGTTTATTTGCTGCTGAGATATTCGGCCACTGCCGCCATTTCAAGGGGAGACATTTTGACCACAATGGCATGCATCACGGCATTGTCATTGTTGCGTTCACGCGTGTTGAAATGCTTCAATTGTGTTTCTGTATACACCGCAAATTGACTGGCCAAGCGAGGCAAAGTGGCTGTGCCCTTTGCATCTGCGCCATGGCAGCTTGCGCATGCAGGTAATCCGCTGAATTTGTTGCCATTGTGGAAAATATATTTGCCAACTGCAGCCAGACCGGCATCTTTGGGCGCTTCAACTGGCACACTTTGTTTTTCAAAGAATTTGCCGACGGCCAGCATCTCGTCAGGGCTGAGCTTGGCCACCATGTCGCGCATGGCCGTGCTTTTGCGTGCACCACTTTTGAAGTTGGCCAGTTGTTTGGCAATGTACTCATGATGCTGACCGGCCAAGCGCGGAAACACCTCACTGGATGAATCACCTTCTGCACCATGGCATAGAAAACAAGAGCCAGAAATGATTTTCTTGGCCCTTGCTTCATCGGCTTGTGCCATGGCTGTTAAGCAAAAGCTGAGTGAAGTGAAGGCCGCAGCCAAGAACTTCACAATGGATGCGATCTTCATAGTGCCAACTTATGCCAGAGTGTCTGCCCAAATATTGCGTGCCCATGCCATGGCATAGCGGCCTTCCAATTCGTTGGCAGCGCTGGAAACGCCGCCCGAACCGGGCACTGCAAGCATGGTTTTCTTGTCGGCGTCGTAAGCATGCACACTGGCCACGTGAACCACATCTTCAGAGCTGACAAAACTGTAGCAAGTGTTGTTGTAGATAGGCATGTTGTTGGGCGTTTTGCCGCTCAACAATGCAACCACTGCTGCTGCACAAGTTTTACCGTGTTGATTGGCCATGTGACCCGATTTGGGCATGGCGGGCGCAATTTGAATGGAATCACCCAACACGTGAATGTTTTTGGCAGCCTTCGATTCAAAGGTGAGGAAGTCGACTTCGCACCAGCGTTTGTTGGCCGTGGCCAAGCCAGATTTGACGGCAATTTCGCCGGCACGCATGGGCGGAATGACGTTTAACACATTGGCTTTGACATCGTCGTTGAATTCAAATTTCAAGGTGTTGGTGGCTGCATCAACATCCACGGCGTTGTGTTTGCCACGGTACTCGACGATTCCCTTGTAGCGTTCAGCCCAAGCTTTTTTGAACAATGGTCCTTTGGAAGTGACATCGTCGTTGGCATCCAAAATCAGAACCTTGCTTTTGGGCTTTGCTTTGCTGAAGTACTCTGCCACTTGGCATGCACGCTCGTAAGGGCCAGGAGGGCAGCGGTAGGGTGCCAATGGAATGGACAATGCGTAGACGCCGCCATCGGGCATGGCCTCCAATTGTTTGCGCAATGCCACAGTTTGAGCGCCCGCTTTCCAAGCGTGGAGCACTTTGTCTTGAGCACCGGCCTTGTTCAGTCCTGGCAGTGCGTCGAACATGAAGTCAACACCCGGTGACAGAATCAATCGATCGTAGGGCACTTCAGAGCCACCCGCCAATTTGACGATGCGTTTGTCAGGATCAATTTGGGTGACGTAGTCTTTGACCAAATTCACACCATGACGCTTCACCAAATTGTCGTAAGACGTGGTGATGTCGGCCATGGTTTTGCTGCCACCAATGACCAAGTTGGAAATAGGGCAGGAGATGAAGCTGGCGTTGGGCTCGATCAAGGTCACTTGAATGCCATAGTCTGACCACATGCGAACATATTTGGCCGCTGTAGCACCACCGTAGCCACCGCCCACCACCACAACTTTAGGACCGTTTGCACCACCGATGCTGGCGCAGCCAGACATCAGGCCCATCGCACCCAATGCTGAAGTTGCAGAAGCGCTTTGAATAAATTGACGACGTTTCATGACAACTCCTTATTTTTTCTGTGCTGCAAAGTAGCCAGCAATGGCAACAATTTGCTCGTCGCTGTAACCTTTTGCCAACTGATGCATGATGGTGGCAGGCTTGCGGCCTGCTTTGAAATCCATCATTTTCTTGACGATGTCGTCTTTGTTGGCGCCTGCCAGTGCTTCATTGCCAGCCTCGGCTCGGCCGTTGGTGCCATGGCAATTGGAACAACCCGCAGCCCAACTGCGAACTTGCATGGGGTCGGGGGCATTGGTTTGCGCCTGAGCGCTGGTGGCAAGGCAAACAAGCGCTGCGCCGAAGTAAAGCCAG
>CANGCI010000048.1 GCA_947451995.1 Comamonadaceae bacterium
GCCTTAAGCGCTTCCATCTTCGGTGTCAATGAATTTGCATTCAGACTGCCCTCTGCGTTGTCTGGCTGGATTGCGAGTTTGGCTTTGGCACGCTTTGCTTTTTTTCAATGGGGTCGTCGCGCAGCCATTACTGCAGCGATTATTTCAGCCACCAGCTTGGGTCCTTGGGCAATGGCCAGAACCGCCACAGCAGATGCGCTTTTGGGTTTGTTCTTTGTTCTTATTTTTTTAGATCTCTGGCGTGCGCTTTCCTCTGAAGGAAAGTGGCATGCAAGGTGTGTTGCACTTTGGGTCGCTTTGGGAATACTGGTTAAAGGGCCTGTTGCCTTGTTATTGCCTCTAGGCACCACGATTCTTTATGGAATATTTGTTCCAGAATCACGGCTTCTTGTTAAGAAAATCATGCTCGACGGGATGTCTTGGATGATCTTGATGGCTGTTTCTCTTCCTTGGTACCTCTATGCGTCTTTGAGGCACAGACAGAATTTTATTGAGGGCTTTCTTTTAAAACACAACGTCGAGCGATTCATGGGCAGCATGGAGGGCCATTCTGGTCATTGGGCCTATTTCCTGATTGCTTTGCCCTTGTTGTGGTTGCCTTGGTCGGGACTGTTTGTTCGCGCTCTTTTTCGAATTCGATTTCAATGGCATCAAGCATTTTTAAGATATTGCTGGTTGTGGTTTGCCTTTGTTTTTTGTTTTTTTTCAGTGGCCAACACAAAACTTCCGCATTATCTTTTGTACGCTGGGCCCGCAATGTGTTTGATTCTGACGTATTCATCTTTGGATGCTAAGAAATCATGGTGGCTTGCTGGCACCCTTGCGGTGTTGGGCTTGTCTGTGATGTTGCTGCTTCCTTCCTACCTTCAGAGTCATCCTGATTTACTGTCAGATGCGTATTACAAAGCCTTGATGGCGTCATCTGAAAAGTCCGACATGAAAGTTTGGCTTTTTGCATTCCCTTTGATGATTTATTTAGGCTCAGTTTTGAAATATTTATGTCGTAATGCCGAGCCAGTGATGGAATTCAGTTCAGCAAGTTTGGGGTTGATTTATTTTGCTTTGCTGCAAGCAGTCATTCTTTCACTTGTTGTTTTGCCTTGGTGGTCGCAAACACTGCAGTCACCTATAAAAAGTTTGGCACAGAAGCATCAAGTTGATCATTTCAGGATCGTTCAATGGGGCGTTCACCTTCCATCTTTCGCAACCTATAGGCAACAAGAGTCACCACGACGTGAGCCAGGCCCTGGTGAAATGGCTTTGGTCAAGAACATGAAGCCCTATTGGCCATCCGACTGGAAAGTCATCGATGTGGATGGACCACTCTCAATTGTGAAATCGCCAGATTGAAGCCAATACCATCATGATTCAAACCGTGCACGCCCTCTTGAAGCGATTCACAGGCATCCAATTTCATTGTTTACCAGGGTGGTTCTGTTTGTTTTTTGTTGCTTCAATTTTCTTCACAGTTTTTCCCCAAGCGGACATTTGGTTTTCTCAATTGTTTTATGCGGATCAGGGTGTTTTTAAGGCAAACGACTGGTTGTTGGTAAAGGGTGTGTACCACCTTACCCCTTGGATGGGACGATTTGCTTTCATTTTTGCAGTGTGCATTTTGTTGTTATCAATCTTGTCGCCCTCTAAAGTTTCACGTCGACACTGGCGCCGAGCAGCTGCTGTGGTCTCAGTTGTTGTTTTGGGGATTGGGTTGCTGGTTCATACGGTACTCAAAGATGGCATGGGGCGACCCAGACCCCGTGATGTGCAGAGCTTTATGGGCGCTACTGCCTACGTTCCGGTGATGGTTCCAAGTCAATTTTGCCAAACCAACTGTTCTTTTGTCAGCGGACATGCTGCAGTAGGTTTTGCCATCATGTCCATGGGTATGCTCAGCGTTCGCAGAAGGCGGCAATTTTGGCTCTGTACTGGCATGGTTGCAGGCGGTTTGATTGGTTTGGTTCGCATCTCTCAAGGCGGACATTTTTTAAGTGACGTTGTGTTTTCATTGATCGCCATTTGGGGGGCGCATCTTTTGATTCGTGCTGTGTGGCTCCGCTTTAGGTATTGGCAGTTTCAAAAAGCGAATATTCTGGTTTCAGAATTACAGCGAAGTTTGTGACATGATGGTGCGCAACGCACCAAAAGCAAATGGCATCACTAAATTGTCATCAATTTGTCATCAAAGAAAACAAAAATGATATTTGTGTTCCTCGGCTTAAAGTCAGGAACTCCTATTGATTTGAAAACGGATGTTTCCAAGTGACTTCACAAAATTCATTGTCTGCTGAAAACACTGCTTCAAGCATTGAATTGCTCGACCGCGATGTCAGCATTCTTGCTTTCAATGTGCGCGTTTTGGATTGGGCTAAAAGGCCTGAGGTGCCATTGCTGGAGCGTCTTCGATATTTGTGCATCGTCTCTTCGAACTTAGATGAATTCTTCGAAGTGCGTGCTGACTTGCACATGGCTGCTTTTCGCAATGGAGACACAAAAGGCACATACAGCATCAAGACTTTTGAAAATGTTTTTGAAACTGCCAGGAATTTAGTCTCAGAACAGTATGGCTTGTACAACGATGTATTGCTGCCAAGTCTAGAAAAAGTAGGCATTCGCATTCTGTCGCACGGCGATCGAAATGCAGTCCAAAAAAAATGGGTGCAAGATTATTTTCGACGTGAAGTGAAGCCGCTTTTGGTCCCTGTTGGACTTGACCCGGCGCATCCATTTCCTCAGGTTGCCAATAAGTCGCTCAATTTCATTGTGCAGTTATCTGGCAAAGACGCGTTTGGTCGCTCAAACGATATCGCCATTGTGAAGATTCCACGAGTCTTGCCACGGGTCATTCCCTTGCCGTCAAAAGTAGCGGGGAAAGAAAAGGCGTTTGTTCTTCTTTCAAGTGTGATGCGTGCACATTTGAATGAATTGTTTCCAGGTCGAGAAGTTGGACAATTTTCGCAATTTCGAGTTACTCGAAATTCAGATTTGTCAGTGGACGAAGAGGAAGTTGAAAATTTGCGAACTGCGTTGCGCAAAGGCTTGCAACATCGTCAATATGGTCAGGCCTTGAGGCTTGAGGTGTCTGACAGTTGTTCGCACCATCTTTCTGATTTTCTGTTGAACCAATTCAATTTGCCACCCGTTGCATTATTTCGAGCAGCAGGGCCTGTTAACTTGGTTCGATTGAGTCAACTGATCGATCTGGTGGACGATGCTTCCTTGCTTTTCCCTTCCTATCAATCCAGCTTTCCTAAGCAATTGAATCATGGAAGTTCAATATTTGCGCGGATTCAACAAGGCGACGTGTTAATTCACCAACCCTTTGAAAGCTTTGACGGTGTCCTTGCGTTTTTAAAAGAGGCAGTTGAAGACCCCAATGTCTTGGCCATCAAGCAAACCATTTACAGGACCGGTAGCGATCCGGCCATGATGAATTTACTGCGTGAGGCAGTGAGACGCGGTAAAGAAGTCACGGCTGTTGTGGAGTTGAAGGCGCGTTTCGACGAAGAGACCAACATCAATTGGGCTGAGCAACTTGAATCGGTGGGTGCACAAGTTGTCTACGGTGTCGTGGGTCTTAAAACTCACGCAAAGATGCTGTTGGTGACCCGACGTGAGGGGCGGGTTTTAAAGCGATATGGACACCTCTCGACGGGCAATTACAACCCACGCACCGCTAAACTTTATACAGATTTAAGTTACCTCACGTGCGACGCCAGAATGACGGCAGACATGGACACATTGTTCGTTCACCTGGCCAGTCCCAGTAGGTTGGGGCGTATGAACAAGTTGTTGGCAGCGCCATTTCTTTTGCAAAAGAAATTGGTGGAAAAAATTGAGGCTGTCGGTGCGGCTGCGGCAAAGGGATTGCCTGCGCGGGTTGTTGCTAAGATGAATGCACTCACTGATCCAGTCCTGATTCATGCCCTTATTTCGGCTGGTCAGCAAGGGGCTCAAATCGACTTGATCGTTCGTGGTGCTTGCATGCTACCGGCAGGACTTCCTGGACAAACAGACAACATTCGCGTACGGTCCATCATTGGACGATTCCTAGAACATTCTCGTGTCTTCTTTTTTGAAGCCGGAGATGTTCAAGACATTTATCTCTCCAGTGCCGATTGGATGACCCGCAACATGACCCGCAGGGTTGAGTTGGCTTGGCCTGTTTTGGACTTGCCACTTCGGCAGCGTTTGATTGATGAGTGCTTGCTGCCGTACCTGCACGACACTCGAAATGCTTGGACACTAGATGCCGATGGCAAGTACCGAAGGTTTGAAAAGCACGGTAGAAAAATTCAGAGTGCGCAGGCACTTTTGATGCAGAAGTATTCACCTTCCCATTCAAAAGCGCGTTAAACGGCCAAACTTCATTTTGAGCACATCATGGATTTAATTTTCTGGCGCCACGCAGAAGCATTTGAATCATTGGATGGACAAGACGACTTGTCCCGAACATTGACGCCTAAAGGTGAAAAGCAAGCTTTAAGGATGAGTCAGTGGCTCGATCGACAATTGCCTGAAGGTGTGCGTGTGATGTCCAGTCCTGCTGTGAGGTGTGAGCAAACAGTCAAAATGCTCGGCAGAAAAGTGAAATACAAATCTGAATTACTGCCCAATGCAAGCTTGGATGATTTGCTCGTCACCGCCGGATGGCCAGACTCCAAGATGTCTGTGTTGATCACGGGGCATCAGCCCGTTTTAGGTCAAGCCGTTGCTTATTTACTTGGCATTCCAAGCGGAGAGTGCTCCGTGCGCAAGGGCGCAGTTTGGTGGCTCAGAAGCCGGGTAAGAGATGGCGCAACACAAACCGTTGTCGTGAGCGTTCAAACACCCGAGCTGCTCTAATTAGCTTTTGGCAGGACGGCCGGTTTTCAGCGCCGGAACGTTTGAAAGTGCAGCCAAAAATGCTTTGTCATTCAGACTGCTCATCAGTTTAAGGCCTGCACGCAAAATTTCACTTTTCTTGACGCTGTGTTGAAGACTGAGTGCTTTTTGTTTCAATGCTGCAATGGCTTGATATTCGTCTTTGGGAAATGTAAAACTGTCGCGAACCAATTTAGGTTTTTTAAGTTTAGGCGCTGCAACGGGCTTGGCCTTCGGTTCAGGTTTTGCCTTGGTTTGACTTGCCGCTTTGGATGCAGCTTGATTGGCGGTACTTTTAACAGCTTTTGCCGTGGTTTTTTGCGCAGATTTGGCTGGACGCTTTGGTGCTGCCTTGCGAACGGCTTTCTTAACGCTAGGTTTTGGCGCCGCCAATGTGCTTGTTGAAGCTGTTTCTGGCGTTGAAGGTGAGGTGTTTTCTGTACTGTGGATGGACATTTTTGACGTGCAATAGAGTTAAACGTGTAAATAGTTTATATCGTTTTTCCGTTGATTTCAATCAAATCCAATTGCCAAGTTGTTTTTTGCCAAGCGATGCACTCTTCTCGGAGGAGATGGGCTGATTGAGGCCATTGTTGAAGCCAGGTTTTTTTGCACTGAATTACAAAGCCCGTTTTGCTGGCATCCGAAATTTTGAGACTGATGCCCTTGAGGTCTGGGTCGCGCCTTGCGTGACACAAAATGGCAGCGATTCTCAAACTCAGTAATTGCAATGTGAATTCCAGATCCTTCAGTTCAACTTCGAGTTTCTTCAATTTACCCCGATGCCCCAAAATGAGCTGGCTCAGTCGATGCAGTTCAGACATGGAGAAGCCAGGCAAATCTGCGTTATCAAGAATGTAGGCGCCGTGCTTGTGAAAGTCACTGTGTGAAATACGTGTGCCAATTTCTAAAAGGTGGGAAGCCCAAGTGAGTTTTTTTTCTAATCGCTTCACTCGGTCTGCGTCGCTGTGGGCTTTGTCTTGTATGCCTTTGAACAAAGCGAGTGCTGTTTTTTGAACTCTTTCCGCTTGTGTCACATCGACTGCGAATCGATTTCCCAATGCCAGCACCATGGCACTTCGAAGATCGGTACTTTCTTCGCGCTGCAAAAGATCGTACAAAACGCCATGCCTTAAAGCACCTTGCGCAGCATGCATGGTGTCGATTTGCATGAGATCGAAAAGGGCGCACAAAACGGCCAGACCGCCACCAATCACTGGCTTACGATCCTCCTTGACGCCTTCCAGTCGAAGTGCATCAGCACGTCCAGCTTTGATTAATTTTTCTTTGAGCCAATCAAGCCCCTCACGGGTGATGACTTCTTCTGGCCAGCCTGCGGCTTGCAAGACATCTGTGACAGCGCCAATGGTGCCTGATGAGCCATAAGCAACTTCCCAGCAGTTTTTGGGGTAGAGCGCCAAAGCTTCATCTAAAACTGCTTTTGCAGCCACTTCCGCCCATTCAAATGCCATGGGCGTGAAGTTGCCATCTGCAAAATATTTCATCGACCACTTCACACTGCCGACCCGGTAGGACTCCATGGTCTGAGGTTTAAAGCCTTTGCCTAAAATTAATTCAGTGGATCGTCCACCGATATCTATCACCAGTCTCTTCTCTTCAGACTGCGGCAAAAGGTGAACGACGCCAGAGTAAATCAGTCGCGCTTCTTCTCGACCGGAAATGACTTCAATAGGGAATCCCAGTATCTTTTCCGCATGGCTTAGAAATTCATCTCTGTTTTTGGCCTCACGGAGAGTTTGGGTTGCAACGGCGCGAACATGTTTAGGGCCAAAACCAGAAAGACGTTCGGAAAACCTGGCCAAACACTCCCATCCTCGCTCCATGGCTTCCTTCGACAGCATTCTTTCGGCATCAAGACCATTGCCTTGGCGAACTGTTTCTTTCAGGTATTCCATTCGGCGGATGTGCCCATGCTCTAAGACGCCAATTTCCAAGCGAAAGCTGTTTGAGCCAAGGTCTATGGCCGCTAAAAGTTGTCCGTTTTGCATTTAATTACTTCAATCTTCCACTGGAACTGCGTCTAACTTCCTGATTTTGTGTCTAATTTTTGTCATTTTGATGACACTTTGTATAAATTTTTTCTTTCTACGCTGAGTGCCCTCTTAGAAAGTTTAAAAAAGAGACATTTCTGGGATGTCTGCAAATTGACATTAATTTGTCACAATTGAAGGCTAAATTAGAAAGGTGCTGCAAAAGCATGCCCCAAATAGAGGCATACACGTTGCACAAAATCTTGTCGAGTATCAACCTCTGAATCAAGGATTCAAAATGCTAAAAATCAAATCATTTGTAGCTGCGCTGGGCCTTTCCGCCATTGCCGTTACTGCCATGGCTGCCGAACTGACCGGCGCTGGTGCAACTTTCCCGTTCCCAATTTATGCAAAGTGGGCTGAAGCCTACAAAGCAAAAACGGGTCACAGCATGAATTATCAATCCATCGGCTCTTCTGGTGGTATCAAACAAATCAAAGCCAAAACTGTTGACTTTGGTGCAACCGATGCGCCCTTGACTGCGGATGAATTGGACAAAGAAGGTTTGATTCAGTTCCCAGCCATCATTGGCGGTGTTGTGGCTGTTGTGAACGTTGACGGCATCAAACCTGGTCAATTGAAATTCACAGGTGATGTATTGGCAGATGTCTTTGCCGGTGTGATCGCCAAATGGAATGACAAGCGCATTGCTGATTTGAATCCTGGTGTTGCATTGCCTGATGCCGCCATCACGGTGGTTCATCGTGCAGACGGTTCTGGTACAACTGCCGTGTTCACTGACTACTTGGCCAAAGTCAATGCCAACTGGAAATCAACTGTAGGTGCTGGCGCTGCTGTGAAGTGGCCTGCAGCTTCCTCCGTGGGTGGCAAGGGCAACGAAGGTGTTGCAGCCAACGTAACCCGCATCAAAAATTCCATTGGCTATGTTGAATATGCTTACGCTAAGAAAAACAACATGTCTCATTTGAACCTTCGCAATCAAGCGGGTCAAGTTGTAGAACCTGATGATGAAACATTTGCTGCAGCTTCTGCCAGCACAGACTGGTCCAAGATCCCAGGCATGAGCATTTATTTGACCAATGCCCCCGGTGCTAAGTCTTGGCCTATCACTGGCGCTTCTTTCATCTTGATGTACAAAGAGCCATCCAATAAAGCTAATTCTGCTGAAGTCTTGAAGTTTTTCGACTTCGCCTTCAAGGAAGGCAAGAAAATGGCTTCCGATTTGGAATACGTCCCAATGCCTGACGCAACCACCAACTTCATTCGCTCAAGCGTTTGGAATAAAGTGAATGTGAAGTAATTGAGACAACCATGAACGACGCAGACAATTTGATGACCCCGCACCGCCAGAGTGTTTTGCGCTGGCAGCGGTGGCAGGATTTTTTCTTTGAAAAAACGACCATGGCTTTTGCGCTGTCCACCTTGGTGGCGCTCACAGGCATCATTGTCTCGTTGTTCATCAGTTCTTGGCCGGTGCTGACCACCTTTGGCTTTGAATTTTTCTACACCATCGAGTGGGACATCATCAATTCCAAATTTGGCGGTTTGATTGCCATCTTCGGAACGGTGGCCACTGCAAGTATTGCAATTTTGATTGCATTGCCGTTGAGTTTTGGCATTGCTGTTTTCTTGACAGAAACTTGCCCAATGCCTTTGCGCAGGCCATTGGGCACCGCCATTGAGTTGTTGGCGGCAGTGCCATCCATCATCTATGGCATGTTTGGTTTGTTTGTTTTTGCGCCTTTGTTTGCTGAATATGTTCAGCCTGCTTTGGCAGCAACTCTGGGCCAAGTTCCTGGCCTTGGTATTTTGTTCACAGGTGCCTTCAATGGCATCGGCATCTTGGCAGCTGGCCTGATCTTGGCCATGATGATCCTGCCCTTTATCGCATCAGTGATGCGTGATGTTTTTGAAATTGTGCCCCCCATTTTGAAAGAGTCAGCCTATGGCATTGGCTGCACGACTTGGGAAGTGGTCACTAAAATTGTTTTGCCCTACACCAAAACAGGTGTGGTGGGTGGCGTGATGCTCGGCTTGGGCCGTGCCTTAGGTGAGACCATGGCTGTGACCTTTGTCATTGGCAATGCACACAAGTTGTCGCCTTCTTTGTTCTCACCTGGCAACTCGATTGCATCGACATTGGCCAATGAATTTGGAGAAGCAGAGCCAGGTTTGCACTACGCTTCATTATTCTCTTTGGGCTTGGCATTGTTCTTGATCACGCTGGTGGTCTTGTCTTTGGCGAAATGGATGTTGATCCGCGCTGAAGCTAAGAAAGGTATGAAATCATGAGCGCAGCGTTGAAAGACCCCTCCATTTACGCAGCCCGTAAGCGTGCCAACTTCATTGGCTTGGTGCTTTCCATGTCAGCCATGGCAATTGGCCTGGTATTTCTCCTTTGGATTTTGACGATTCTGATGTTCAAAGGCTTTTCAGCTTTGAGCTTTTCTCTGTTGACGCAGAGCACGCCTGCACCTGGCTCAGAAGGCGGTGGACTTGCCAATGCCATTGTGGGCAGCTTGATGATTGTGGTCTCTTGCTCCTTTCTCAGTACACCGATCGGCGTTTTGGCCGGTGTTTATTTGTCTGAATATGGCGACAGAAGCAAGATGGCTTCTATCACCCGGTTTGTGAACGACATCATGTTGTCGGCGCCCTCCATCGTGATTGGTTTGTTTGTTTACGCGCTGGTTGTTGTTCCTTCAAAGCATTTTTCGGGTTGGGCTGGAACCATTGCGTTGTCACTGATCGCAATTCCTGTGGTGGTTCGCACCACTGAAAACATGCTCAAGCTGGTACCAGTCAGCCTGCGCGAGGCTGCATTTGCTTTGGGCGCGCCTAAGTGGAAGGTTTCGACTTCCGTCGTTTTGAAAGCTGCCAAAAGTGGTGTGATGACGGGTCTTTTATTGGCCTTAGCCCGTGTCAGTGGTGAAACAGCACCTTTGTTGTTTACAGCACTGAACAACCAGTTCTTTACGATGGACATGAACAAGCCTATGGCTAACTTGCCTGTCGTTATTTTCCAATTCGCCATGAGCCCTTACGACAACTGGGTGAGCTTGGCTTGGGGTGGCGCATTGCTGATCACCCTCACTGTTCTGGCGCTCAACATCGTTGCACGTGTTGTGTTCCGTGAAAAAGTTGCAGCTTAAACATTCAACTGAATCAAAATTATGAATACATTGCCTGCCAACAAAGAAACCATTCTTGAAGTTCGTAACTTGAACTTTTACTATGGTGCCTTCCAAGGTCTGAAGAACATCAACTTGGACATTCAAAAAAATACGGTAACAGCTTTCATCGGCCCATCAGGTTGCGGTAAATCGACTTTGCTTCGTACACTCAACCGCATGTATGACCTGTATCCAGGTCAACGCGCAGAAGGTGAAATCAATTTTGATGGTGAAAATATTTTGAATCCAAAGCAAGATTTGAACTTGCTAAGGTCACGCATCGGCATGGTTTTCCAAAAGCCAACACCATTTCCTATGTCCATCTATGACAACATCGCCTTTGGCGTGAAGTTGTATGAAAACTTGTCGCGCAGCGACATGGACGATCGTGTTGAGTGGGCTTTGCAAAAGGCCGCTATTTGGGACGAAGTTAAAAATAAATTGAACCAAAGTGGTTTGTCACTTTCGGGTGGCCAACAGCAGCGCCTCTGCATTGCACGCGGTATCGCTGTCAAGCCATCTATCCTGTTGTTAGATGAGCCAACTTCGGCATTGGACCCTATCTCCACCGGCAAGGTTGAAGAACTGGTGCACACCTTGAAGAGTGAATACACTGTGGTCATTGTGACGCACAACATGCAGCAGGCTGCTCGCGTCTCTGACTACACAGCCTACATGTATTTGGGCGAACTGATGGAGTTCGGTGAAACTGACCAAATTTTCATGAAGCCCGCTCGACAAGAGACTGAAGACTACATTACTGGCCGTTTCGGCTAATTAGGAAAGAGAAATCATGGACAAGCACATTTCTAGTCAGTTTGATGCCGAGCTGGGCAGTGTTTCTACACGTGTACTCGAGTTGGGTGGCTTGGTAGAGTCGCAAATTCGCCATGCTGTGTACTCTTTGTCGCAGTTCAGCAACGAAGTTGCAGACCAAGTGATTGCAACAGAAGCACAAGTTAACTCCATGGAAGTGGAAATTGACAGAGACCTGTCTTCCATCATTGCACGTCGCCAGCCAACCGCTCGTGACCTGCGTTTACTAATCGCCATCTCCAAAATCACAGCCAACTTAGAGCGCGCAGGCGATGAATCTGAAAAGATTGCGCGCATGGTGAAGTCCATCATTACAACGGGTAATGCCCGTTCATTGCCATCTTCTGAGTTGCGCATCGCTTCTGATTTGGCTTCTGGCTTGCTTCGAAAAGCTTTGGATGCTTTTGCGCGATTGGATGTCACTGAAGCTGTATCTATTCTCAAAGAAGATGATTTGATCGACGCAGAATTTGATGGTTTTGTTCGTAAGTTGGTCACTTACATGATGGAAGATCCACGAACAATTTCTGCCAGCTTGGACTTGTTGTTTGTTGCCAAAGCCATTGAGCGAATTGGCGATCATGCCAAAAACATTGCCGAGTTCATTATTTATGTGGTTAAAGGTGCAGACGTTCGCCACATTGCTTTGGCCGATGTGGAGTCCGCTGTCCAATGAGATCTCTGCCCCGTATTCTGATTGTGGAGGATGAGCCTGCGATTGCCGAATTAATCGCAGTCAATTTGCGCCACAATGGTTTTCAGCCTATTTGGGCCATGGATGGTGAGACAGCGCAAAAAGAGTTAGACGATGTTTTGCCAGATGTCATTTTGTTAGATTGGATGCTGCCCAAAGAAAGCGGCCTGTCCTTGGCCAAGAAGTGGCGATCAGACAAACGATCACAAGCGATTCCAATTTTGATGCTGACGGCCAGAGGCGACGAGGTCGATCGCGTCGCAGGCCTTGATGCAGGTGCCGATGACTACATCGTGAAGCCTTTCTCAACCAAAGAGTTGTTGGCACGCATCAGAGCCGTTCTGCGGAGGCGGGCCCCTGAGCAATCTGCTGGACGAATTCAGATGGGTCAATTGCTATTGGACGCTGATACGCATCGCGTCAGTTTTCAAGATCAACCCTTGAAGTTAGGGCCAACAGAGTTCAAGTTGCTGCAGTATTTCATGACGCACAAAGAACGTGTTCACAGCCGTGGTCAATTGCTTGACAGGGTTTGGGGCGATCATGTCTTCATTGAAGAGAGAACCGTCGATGTCCATGTCAAACGTTTGCGTGAAGCACTTGGCGCAGCTGGAAACATGGTAGAAACAGTTCGTGGTGCCGGTTATCGATTCACGGACCTGACTCAAACTACAAACACAGCTGGCTGAATCAAAGCCGAGCTTTCTACATGTTTTCACGCACTCTGGGCTTGTTTTTTTGGATGGCCGTAGCAGCCCTTGGCGGTTATTGGTTGCATCCTTCCTCTGGATTGTTGCTGGGTGCATTCCTGGTTTGTTTTTTAACTGTGCTGAAAGACCTTTGGAAAGGTCAAAAACTAACGCATTGGTTGCGTCACAACAATGTCCAAGAACCACCCGATATGGGCGGTATTTGGGGCGATCTCATTGATCGCATGAAACGTCTTTTGAACGAGCAGCGCAAGCTCACCAAAAGCGAGCAACAAAGACTTCAAGATTTCTTATTGGCCATCCAAGCTTCACCCAATGGCGTTGTATTGTTGGATCCTGAAGGCAGAATCGAATGGTGCAATCAAACAGCGGCGCTGCATTTAGGCATGGATGCCAAACGTGATTTGATGCAACATGTGGTTCATTTGGTGCGGGATCCTGTTTTTAAAAAATACCTGACCAGTGAAGCGTATGAAGGCGAAGTCATCATTGATGGCCGAAGTGCCTCGCTGCAAAAAGCAGTCAAGCTTTCGGTGCAACTTCACAGTTATGGTGAAAATCGAAATTTGCTATTGACGCGAGATGTGACAGCTGTTGCACATGCTGACGCTATGCGGCGTGACTTTGTGGCCAATGTTTCGCATGAAATTCGAACCCCCTTAACTGTCATGAGCGGTTTCATCGAAACTTTGCAAAGCCTTCCCTTGGACGCTGCAGAGCGAGAGAAGTACCTTGAATTGATGTCAGTTCAGGCCCTCAGAATGCAAGACTTGGTGAATGACTTGCTGATTCTTTCTCAACTGGAAGGCAGTAATTTGCCATCCAGCAGCGATCCAGTTGCGCTTGATAGTTTGATGTCTGGTATTGAATCGGAAGCAAGAGGCCTCTCTGAAGCTCAAATGCATGCAGGGGATGAACCCCAAGTGTTGCACTTTGAAGTTCCAGAAGGCATTCAAATTTTGGGCGTTGCCAAAGAGTTGCACAGTGCCATCTCAAATTTGGTCAACAATGCGGTTCGCTATACACCTGCCGGGGGTTTGATTACGGCGCTCTGGACCTTGTTACCAGATCAAAGAATCCAATTCACCGTTGTTGACACGGGCCCGGGCATTGCTTCAGAGCATTTGCCACGCTTGACTGAGCGGTTTTACCGGGTAGACAGAAGTCGATCCAGAGAGTCTGGTGGTACGGGATTGGGTCTTGCCATTGCAAAGCATGTGATGCAGCGTCATGGTGGCGAACTTAAAATTGAAAGCGAACTAGGTAAGGGCTCTCGCTTTACGTTGATATTTCCAGCCTCTCGCGTTGTAACGTTGGCCAGTGAAAATTAACGAACTGCAATTCTTGTCGTTCGCCGTTTCTCAAAGTATTTCAGTCCTACAAAAGTGCAATAGCCAATGGCAATGGATGCGATGGCAAAGCCACCGTAGGCATATTGCCAATCGATGCCTTGCGTCATCATGGAAAATTCGGACATGCCTCCCATGCCAGCCAAGATATTGATGGGCATGAACACAACGCTGAAAACGGTCAATTGATTAACGCGTTTGTTTTGGTTGATGTTGATGAAGCCGATGGTTGCATCCATCAGAAAATTAATCTTATCGAACAAAAATGCTGTATGGCTGTTCAAAGATTCAATGTTGCGCATCACTTGTTTGGCATCTTCAATCTGCGAATCTTTGAGCAGTCTAGCTCTGAGCAAAAAATTAAGTGCTCTTTGCGTGTCCAGAATATTGCCGCGAATTCGGCCATTCTCTGATTCTTCTTCTGCGATGTTTGAAAGCGTGATGGCCGCTTGATCGTCACTGACACGTTCATTCAAAACCATTTTGCCCACGGCATTCAAAGTCGCATAAATCCCTTCAAGCGAATCGGCTGAGCACTCTACATCCGCAGCATAGAGGTCCAGCAGAACATCCACGCAATCAGTCACATAGCCAGGCTGTGTCAGGGCTCGGCGTTTTTGTAGCTTGAAAACAGGCAGTTCTTCATCACGCAATGAAAAGATGATGCCGCCGTGCAAAATAAAGAGGACAGAAACGCTTCTGGCTTCTCCTAGTCTGTCCAATAGAAAATTGGAATGCAGATGAATGGCGTCCTTTGAATCAATGAAAAATCTAGAAGAAACTTCAAGTTCAGTTTCATCCAGTGGATCGGGTAATTCCAAGTTGAAGTGAGCGCCTATGAATGCTCTTTCAGCTTTGCTGGTGTTAAGCAGGTCAATCCAGA
>CANGCI010000049.1 GCA_947451995.1 Comamonadaceae bacterium
CAAAGCCGCCGCGCCATTGAGCGCTTGGGCGCCAAGTTGGATGGCGTCTTGCGCAACCATCAAATTAACCATCACCCCGATGCAGCAGGCGCCCTGCGTGACACCTGCGTCTACAGCATCTTGAACACCGAGTGGCCTTCCGTGAAAGCGCACTTGGATTACCAACTCAGTCGTTCGCGCGAGGCCTGAAGCATGCTGATCGATTTCTTCTACACCCTGCGCGCCGCCAAATTGCCGGTGTCTGTGCGCGAATACCTCAACGTTTTAGAAGCATTGCAAGCCAACGTGGTGGGCCCTGCTTCAGACGCCTGCAGCATTGACGACTTCTACCACTTGAGTCGCACCATCATGGTGAAGGACGAGAAGCACTACGACAAATTTGACAAGGCCTTTGGCGCCTACTTCAAAGGCGTTGAAATGCTCACCGACTTCACCAAGGAAGTGCCCTTGGAATGGTTGCAAAAAATCTTAGAAAAAGAACTCACCCCCGAACAAAAAGCCGCCATTGAAAAAATGGGCTGGGACGAGTTGATGGAGACCTTGAAGAAGCGTCTCGAAGAACAAAAAGAACGCCACGAAGGCGGCAACAAATGGATTGGCACAGGTGGCACCTCGCCCTTTGGCAATGGCGGTCAAAACCCACAAGGCATTCGCATTGGCGGCAAAGGCGGTCAACGCAGCGCTGTGAAAGTGTGGGAACAACGCGCCTACCGCGATTACGACGACACCCAAGAACTGGGCACCCGCAACATCAAGGTGGCTTTGCGCCGCCTGCGCAAATTTGCGCGCGAAGGCTCTGTTGAAGAACTCGACTTACCAGACACCATTCGCTCAACAGCAGCCAATGCGGGCTACCTGGACATCAAGATGATTCCAGAGCGTCACAACAATGTGAAAGTTTTGTTGCTGATGGACGTGGGTGGCACCATGGACGATCACATTGCACGCGTGGAAGAATTGTTCTCGGCGGCCAAGGCCGAGTTCAAGCACTTAGAGTTTTATTACTTCCACAACTGTGTGTACGACTTCATGTGGAAGAACAACAAGCGCCGCTATGCCGAGAAGTTCTCAACTTGGGACATCCTGCGCAAGTACAACAAAGATTACAAACTGATCTTTGTAGGCGACGCCACCATGAGCCCCTACGAAATTTTGCAGCGCGGCGGCAGTGTGGAATACAACAACGAAGAGGCCGGCGCCGAATGGTTGCAACGCCTCACGCACACCTTCCCCAAATTTGCGTGGATCAACCCCGAGCCGCAAGGCGTTTGGCAATATCGCCAAAGCATTGCCGTGATTCAACAACTCATGAGCAACCGCATGTTCCCGCTCACCCTCAAGGGTCTGGAAGATGCCATGCGCATGATGAGCAAGTAAATAGCAACCCAGGAGACTCTCATGGCCAAAGCCTACATCGTTGGACAAGTGACCGTTCACAACCCTGAGGGTTACGCCAAGTACGCCCAACACGTGCCAGGCACGCTCGCCTTGCATGGCGGCAAGTACCTTGTGCGCGGCGGCAACAGCACCCAACTCGAAGGCGCTGAGCAGGGCAATCGCAAAGTGGTCATTGAGTTTCCAAGCCGTGAAGCTGCTGTCGCTTGGTACAACAGCCCAGAATACCAAGCCATCCTGCCGCACCGCAAGGCCAATTCAGAAGGGCATATCGCCTTGATGGATGGGTTTGAAGGCTAAAATTGGCGTTCCGCCGCCGTAGTTCAATGGATAGAACGAGTGCCTCCTAAGCGCTAGATACAGGTTCGATTCCTGTCGGAGGCACCATCCACTCAGCTTTCCAGCTCAATCTTCCTGTCACGGGCCAACTTGGTCCAGCGCTCGATGTCGGCTTTGACATAGGCCGTAAAGGCCTCCGGTGACAAAGGCATCAAGGCCACAGCCTCTGAAGACAATTTGTCTTTAAAGTCTTGCTGCGCCAGTACTTGTGCCAGCGCATCGCTCAAAGTTTTGACCACGTTCTGCGGTAAGCCTGCGGGTCCCACAATGCCGTACCACTGCTGGCCATCAAAGCCCTTGTAACCCAGTTCTTCAAAGGTTGGCACATCTTTCAGCAGTTCATGGCGCTTGGGCCCCGTCACAGCCAAAGGACGCATTCTGCCGCTTCGAATGTGGGGCAACGCACCTGCCAAGCTAGGAAACAAGGCTTGCGTCTGACCTGAAATTAAATCAACGTTGGCAGGCGCCACACCCCTGTATGGAATGTGAATCATGAACAAGCCCGTCTGCTGCTTGAACAACTCGCCTACCAAGTGCGTTAAGGAACCTGCGCCCGCAGAGCCATATGCAATTTTGCCGGGTTGTTTGCGAACGTATTCCACAAAGCTATTGACATCGTTGGCGGGCACACCAGGGTTGACGCACAATACATTGGGTGCCGTGCCAATCATGCCAATGGCGGTGAAATCTTTGATGGCGTCGTACGGCAATTTGCGTGTTGCTGGCGAGGTGCCATGCGTTGCAACATACGACTGCAGGAGGGTATAGCCATCGGGGTTGCTTCTGGCGACGTTCTGCGAGGCAATGGCGCCACCGCCGCCCGAGACATTCTCCACCACCAAGTTTTGGCCCAATACCTTGGCCAGTCGCTCACAGGTTGCGCGCGCAATCATGTCGGCGCCACCGCCAGCTGCCACTGGCACGATGAAACGAATGGGTTTATTGGGATAAATGCTTTGTCCGTTTGACCAAGGTGCAATGGCAGATGCAGCCGTTGCCAAAAGGATTTGCCGTCTGTTTTTTGAAATCATGCTTGCCTCCAGCTTAATCTTAGACGCAAACCGATCCTTTAAACAATCGCGGCTTCGTCCGTGCGCGTAGCGCCTTTGTTGTCACGCCAGCTGATGGCCACTTTATCGCCCGCTTTGGCACCCTTGATGGTGAACTGCAAATAAGGGTTCTTGGAGACGCCACCGCCCCACTCTGCCGTGAAAACGGTTTTGCCATTCCACGTGGCCAGCACTTCTTGAATGTGCAGGGCTGCCACATACTTGCCGCCGCTGTCTTTGCGGTGCCCTGATTCCATCTCGTGGTTCATCAAGACCCGCACCACGGCCTTGTCGCCTTGGGCTTGTGCGCGAATGCGTGTAGGTTCTGCCATGTCTTGTCCTTTAGCCGCAGCCACCCAAAGTTACACGCACTTCGCGCTTGGTAAACAGCGCGCGGCCATTGGCCAGCAAAGCCACCACATACACATCGGAGGTTTCGTTCATCTTGACGTTCAAGGTGAATTGCGGCTCGATGAACTCTGTGACCTGAAATGCCGCCACCAAGGCGATGGGGTTTTTTTCAACCAAGACCAACAACTGCTTCACACCTGGCAAGTTGGTGCCAGCGGTTAAGCGCACCACGGCACCGTTCTCGGCAATGTCGGGGGCAGCCAGCGTGACCTCGTTGCTGGCAGCCAAGGCACTGCCGCCCATGGCTTTGACAGCCTCAGCAACAGAGCGCGTCTCAAACGCAAGCTTGTTGACAGCGGCATGGGCCAGTTCAGAAAACTGCGCAAATCCCGAGGCACACAACAAGGCGGCCAAGCGTGCGCTTTGGCGCAAGCATTGTCGACGTGAAATTAATTGTGATGTGCGCATCAATGTCATGTGTGTTGGCTTACAGGTCAGCGCTGCATCACGCCAGCGTATCGGCCCAAATGTTGCGTGCCCATGCAAAGGCATACGCCGCTTCCAACTCAGACGCTGCTGCAGACACACCACCTGAGCCCGGAACTGCCAGCATGGTTTTCTTCTCGGCGTCGTAGCGATGGACACTGGCCACGTGAACCACTTCATTGGCACTGACAAAGCTGTAGCAGGTGTTGTTGTAGATGGGCAATGAATTGGGTTCTTGACCCGACAACAAAGCCACCACAGCCGCCGCACATGTTTTGCCATGCTGGTTGGCCATATGACCCGACTTGGGCATGGCGGGCGCAATTTGAATTGAGTCACCCAACACGTGAATGTTTTTAGCAGCTTTGGCTTCAAAGGTGAGGAAGTCAACTTCGCACCAACGTTTGTTGGCCGTGGCCAGTCCGGTTTTAACGGCAATGTCGCCAGCGCGCATGGCGGGTATGACGTTCAAAACATCGGCTTTGACATCGTCATTGAACTCAAACTTGAGGGTGTTGCCAGCGGCGTCCACATCGGTCAAGTTGTGTTTGGGGCGGTATTCCACAATGCCTTTGTAACGATCGCTCCAAGCCTTTTTGAACAAAGGTCCTTTGGAGGTGACGTCGTCGTTGGCATCCAAAATCAAAACTTTGCTTTTGGGTTTGTTTTTGCTGAAGTAATCGGCAATGACGCTGGCACGCTCGTAGGGGCCAGGTGGGCAACGGTAAGGGGCCAAGGGAATCGACAAGGCGTACACACCGCCATCGGGCATGGCTTCGAGTTGCTTGCGCAATGCCACGGTTTGTGCGCCCGCTTTCCAGGCGTGTAACACTTTGTCTTGTGCGCCGGGTTTGCCCAAACCTGGCAAGGTTTCAAACATGAAGTCGACACCAGGCGACACGATCAAACGGTCGTAGGGCAATTCAGCGCCACTGCCCAATTTGACCAAACGTTTCTCGGCATCGATTTGCACCACACGGTCTTGCACCCACTTCACGCCGTGGCGTTTGACCAAGTTGTCGTAGGGCGTGGTGATGTCGGCCATGGTTTTGACACCACCCACCACCAAGTTAGAGATGGGGCATGACACGAAGCTGGCGTTGGGTTCGACCAAGGTCACATCAATGCGCTGGTTAGACCACATGCGCACATACTTGGCTGCCGTGGCACCGGCATAACCGCCACCCACCACCACCACTTTGGGTGCATTGCCGATGGCCAAATTGGCGCAACCGACAGTCAAGGACAACGCACCCAGTGACGTGGTCACGCCGGCTGCACTGGAGGCTGATTGGAGAAATTGACGTCTTTTCATGATGCGGACTCTTTTCTGGGGCTCAGTTTTTTTGCGCTGCGAAGTAAGTCGCAATGGCTTTAAGTTCTGCATCGGAATAGCCTTTGGCCAATTGATGCATGAGTGTTGCGGGACGACGGCCTTCTTTGAAATCCAACAGGTTCTTCAACATCAGATCGGCGTTTTGGCCCGCCAAGCTCACATGGCCGGGTTCGGCAACGCCGTTGGTGCCATGGCAATTGGCACAGCCTGCAGCCCAGCTGCGAATTTGAAGGGCGCTAGGCGCTGAGGTTTGCGCAAAGGCGCTGGTGCATAGCAAGCTGGCAGTGAGGCAACTCATCAGCTTCACGAAGTGTTTCATGGCGGTTCCTGTCTAGGGAATAAAGTAAGAATTCAATGCGGCGCAATGCAATTGCGGCGGCGTAGCGCGACATTATTCAGCGAACCGCATCAAACGCGAAATCACATTCAGTTATGAGCTTATGCCCATCGTGGTTAAGGCACCTGAAATGACCAGGCTTGCCGCGGGTTGAAGGCGCTCAAGCCCCTGCTGTACAAGCCGTTTTGAGCGCCAACACATCCTGCTGAAGCGACGCCGCCCACTGGCGCCTGTCACGACCACCTGACACCTGAGGGGCGCCAAACTGAACCACCGCTTTCAAGCCGCGCGCATTCAAGGTGGACCACACCGAGCCCAACAAGGTGTCATCGTCGATGTACCGCGCCGCCATGCTGATGCCGTGCGCATCCACAAACTGCAAAGCCAGCGGTTGAATGGGCGCTTCAGCTTCAATGGCCGATTGAATGAGGTTGGCATGAAACGGCAGCATGCCAATGCCATCGCCCGTAGTGCCTTCAGGAAACACCGCCAGTACGTCGCCGTTGCGCAAAGACTGGGCCATGTCCTTGACCATGCGCATGGCATCTTTGCGCTGCGCACGTTCGATGTACAAGGTGCCACCGCCGGTGGCCAAGGTGCCTAGTACAGGCCACCCTCGCAACTCAGACTTAGACACAAAGCGGCAATGCCTGGTGGCATGGATGACCAAAATGTCCAGCCAAGAAATGTGATTGCAAACCAGCAATGCAGGACCCGCAATCACAGGCTGCCCACGCACTTCCAGATCAATGCCCCAAATGCGCAACAGCTGCATGGCCCACACTTGCACGCGCGCATCACGTTGCTGCTGGCTCAGTTGTGGAAACCGAAAATAAATGGTCACCCAACCTACCAACACGTGCCAAATGCCACGCAGCAATTTGAGGGCTGCGCGCATGCTTAAGCTTGATAGGCCACTTGTCCGCTGACCAAGGTGTATTGCACTCGCCCTGGCAAGTCATAACCCGCAAAAGGCGTGAACTTTCCTTGGCTGCGCAAATTGCCAGCGGTCACTTGCCAATTGGCTTCGGGATCCAAAATGCAAACGTCGGCTTGTGCGCCCACTTTCAATTGCCCGATGTCTTTGCCCAACACGCGTGCGGCTTCGCTGGTGACAGTGGCAATGGCGCGGGACAGCGGTACTTTGCTGTCTTGTGACCATTTCAAAGCCAGGCTGAGCAACAGCTCGAGGCCGGTGGCACCAGGTTCTGCTTCGGCAAAAGGCAGGGCTTTTTCATCTTCACTGACGGGACTGTGATCGGACACCAAGGCGTCGATGGTGCCGTCGGCCAAAGCTTCGCGCAGCGCATCGCGATCGCGTTGTTGACGCAGCGGTGGCGACACGCGCGCACGGCTGTCGAAATAGCCCACATCGGCGTCGGTGAGGTGCAAGGAGTTGATGCTGACATCGCAGGTGACAGACAAGCCTTCTGCTTTGGCCTGGCGCACCAAGGCCACGCCAGCGGCGCTGCTGATACGGCACAAGTGCACATGGGCTTTGATGCTTTTGAGCAATTCAAAAATGGTGTGCAAGGCAATGGTCTCTGCGGCCACAGGCACGCCGGACAAACCCATGCGCGTGGCCAAGGGGCCACTGGCCGCAACGCCTTTGCCCAAATGCAACTCTTGAGGACGCAACCACACGGTGTAGCCAAAGGAGTTGGCATATTGCAGCGCACGTTGCAGCACTTGGGTGTTTTCTAAAGCCACTTCAGCTTGGCTGAAACCTACGCAACCCGCTTCTGTCAGCTGAACCATCTCTGTCAACACTTCGCCCTTCAGACCGCGCGTCAATGCACCCAAAGGCATCACATGTGCACGGTGGTGTTTCTCTGCTTTGAAGCGCAGCATTTCAACCAGACCGGGCTCGTCGAGCACAGGATCGGTATCGGGTGGGCACACCAAGCTGGTCACACCCCCCGCAACAGCAGCGGCCAATTCCGAGTCGAGCATGCCTTCGTGTTCATGGCCAGGCTCTTTGAGTCGCACCGATAGATCCACCAAGCCTGGCATCACGATGAGGCCTTTGGCATCGATGGTTTTTTGCGCTTGAAAATCTGCGGGCACTTTGCCAATCGCCACAATTTTGCCGGCAGAGATGGCGACATCGGCCACCGTGTCGGTTTTGCTGGTGGGGTCGATGACGCGGCCGCCTTGGATCAAAATTTTCATGGTCTGTTGTCTTTCTTCTTCGACTTCTGCGGATTAGGCTTCATTGCCTGCCACGATGCTCATCACCGCCATGCGCACCGCAATGCCAAAGGTCACTTGCGGCAAGATCACGCTTTGCGGGCCATCCACCACGGCAGAGTCAATTTCCACACCGCGGTTGATCGGGCCAGGGTGCATCACGATGGCATCAGGCTTGGCCAATTGCAACTTTTCGGGCGTGAGACCGAAGCGTTTGAAATACTCTTGGCTGGAGGGGAGCAAGGCACCGCTCATGCGTTCGTTTTGCAAGCGCAAGGTGATCACCACATCGCAGTCTTTGATGCCTTCTTCCAAGTTATGGAACACCTTCACGCCCATTTGCGCCATGTCAGACGGCACCAGCGTTTGCGGGCCCACCACCCGCACTTCTGCGCAGCCCAAGGTGGTGAGTGCGTGAATGTCGGAGCGCGCCACGCGCGAATGCAACACGTCGCCCACAATGGCCACGGTGAGGTTGGTGAAATCTTTTTTGTAGTGGCGAATGGTGTACATGTCGAGCAAACCCTGTGTGGGATGTGCGTGTCGGCCGTCACCGGCATTGACCACGTGCACATGCGGTGCCACGTGCTGTGCAATGAGGTAAGGCGCGCCCGACTCGGAGTGGCGCACCACAAAAATATCGGCCGCCATGGCCGACAAGTTGGCGATGGTGTCGAGCAGCGATTCGCCTTTGGATGCCGACGAACGGGCAATGTCCAGGTTGATCACATCGGCCGACAAACGCGTGGCCGCAATTTCAAAGGTGGTGCGGGTGCGGGTGCTGTTTTCGAAGAACAAATTGAAAACGCTCTTGCCGCGCAGCAAAGGCACTTTCTTCACTTCGCGGTCGCTGACGCTGACGAAGTTGGCGGCGGTGTCGAGGATGTGCGTGAGGATGTCGCGAGACAAACCTTCGGTGGACAGCAAGTGAATCAGTTCACCGTTTTTATTGAGTTGGGGATTTCGTTTGTAGAGCATTCTTATTTTTTCCCTGCTGTGCTGTTGTCTTCTTGAACTTCAAAGCTGAACTCGCCATTGGCCAATCGGGCCAGTGCCAAGGATTGGGTGTCGGGCAAAGCCACGCGCGCAGCTGCGTAGTCGGCTTGAATAGGCAACTGGCGACCCCCGCGGTCGACCAACACGGCCAATCGCACGCTGGCCGGACGGCCATAGTCAAACAACTCGTTGATGACGGCGCGAATGGTGCGGCCGGTGTAGAGCACATCGTCCAAGATCAGCACATCGGCGCCTTGAATCTCAAACGGCAGTTGCGTTTGGCCGCCGGAGGACAAACCGCGCTGCGCAAAATCATCGCGGTGCATGGCCGATGAAATGCTGCCGTGCTTGCCACTCAAACCCAAATCATGTTGCAGACGCTCGGCCAGCCAAGCGCCGCCCGACGTGATGCCCACCAAGCGTGTGTTGGGTGTGCACATGGTTCGCACACCGCGCAAGAGTTCGCTGTACAGCGCCTCTGCATTCAAAGCCAATGCACTCAAGGCAGACTCCTTAAAAATTGTTCCAAAATGATGCAAGCCGACGCAGCGTCGGCATCTTTGGCACCGGCCGAAATGGCTTCGGTGGTGCTGTAACGTTCGTCCACTTCGTAGACGTTCAAACCAAAACGTCCCCGAAGTTGTCTCGCAAACTTTTGTGCGCGAAGGGTGTTCTCGTGGGAAGCACCATCGGGATGAAAAGGCACCCCGACGACCAAGGCGTCGGGTGTCCATTCTTTGATGCGTTTCTCGATGTGCGCAAAACGCGCATCGCCCTCGGCCACCACGGTGGCTTGGGGTGTGGCTTGGCGCAGCATGCGATTGCCCACCGCCACGCCGGTGCGCTTGAGACCAAAATCGAAAGCCAAAAAACTCTGCTGCGACGCAGGCACAGAGAGCGCCTGGTCCAGGCTCATGCGTGACCCGCCTCGGACGACAGCATCCACGCTTGCAAGCCCAAGAGGCTGAGGGCTTTGTCGTAGCGCTGCGCAATGGGTGTGTCAAAAATCACCGCAGGATCGGCAGGCACTGTGAGCCAGCTGTTTTCACCAATTTCAGATTCCAATTGGCCTTCGCCCCACGAGGCATAACCCAAAGTGACCACCACGCGCTGGGGACCTGAACCATTCGCCAGGGCTTCAAGCACATCCTTGGAAGTGGTCATGGCCAACCCGCCAGGCACACTGAGGGTAGAGGCGTAGATGGAATTGGGTGTGGCGACTGCTTCTGTGTTTGAATTTTCTGAATCCACCGAATCTTTTTCCAACATGGGATCGTGCAACACAAAGCCACGTTCTGTTTGGACCGGGCCACCATGCAATACATTGGATTGCAAAAGGTCTTGTCGGTGCAGGGGTAACTCGACTTTATCGAACAAATGCTTCAGACTGAGATCGCCGGGCTTGTTGATGATCAAGCCCATGGCACCCCGCTCAGAGTGCTCACACACGTACACCACACTCTTGGCAAATGTAGGGTCCTCCAGTCCGGGCATGGCAATCAAAAAATGATGCGAAAGCTGAGTGGAGGCAAAATCGGCAGACATGCTCCAATTTTAACGGCCTCAAACCCATGCACAAACCCTTTTCTACCGGCTTGGTCTGGTTTCGGCGAGATTTACGCGTTGCCGACAACACAGCCCTGTTTCATGCCCTCAAAAACTGCAACAAAGTGCAATGCGTGTTTGTCTTTGACACCGGCATCCTGAACGAGTTGCCCCGAAAAGACCGCCGGGTCGCCTTCATTCAAGCTTCTTTGGTCGAATTGGACCAATTGCTGCGCCAAGCCGCCCAAGAGGCAGGGCTTGACGCCAAAGCAGCCGCCCAAGTGGGTCTGATTGTGTTGCACGGCAATCCCATCCAAGAAATGACGGATCTGGCCAAGCAAATTGAGGCACAGGCCGTCTTTGCCAACCACGACGACGAGCCGGCCGCCTTGGCCCGCGATGCCCAAGTGCGCGGTGCCTTGGCCAACGCTGGCATTGCCCTGCACACCTACAAAGACCATGTGGTTTTCGAGCGACAAGAAGTGCTCACCTTGGCCGGCAACCCCTACACCGTGTTCACGCCTTACAAAAACGCTTGGCTCAAGAAGGTCCAGCCCCAAGATTTGACGCCTCACCCCATTGCCGAGCACGCAGCGGCATTGGCGCCCCGCCCCACCGCGCTCCAATTGCCAGTGCCTACCCTGTCCGACATCGACTTCGAAGAAGTCGACCTCACAGCCTTGCACTACAAAACGGGCTTTTCTGGCGGCCAGGCTTTGCTAGAAGACTTTCTGCACCGCATCGACCGGTACGAAGAAACCCGCAATTTCCCGGCTGTCAAAGGGCCCAGTTATCTCAGTGTGCATTTGCGATTTGGCACCGTTTCTGTCCGGCAATTGGCCCAAGAGGCTTGGCGCCGTTACAAAACCAGCGAAGGCGCCAGCGTCTGGTTGGCCGAACTCATTTGGCGCGATTTTTACGCCCAAATCTTGGCCAACTTCCCCCACGTGGCCGAGCGAAGTTTCAAAGCCGAATACGACGCCATCCAATGGGACCACGGCCCCCACGGCAAAGCCCTGTTTGCCGCATGGTGCGAAGGCCGCACGGGCTACCCCCTGGTTGATGCGGCCATGGCCCAAATTAACCAAACGGGTTATATGCACAACCGCCTGCGCATGGTGGTGGCCTCGTTCCTCACCAAAGACCTGGGGGTGGACTGGCGTTGGGGCGAAAAATACTTTGCCCAGCACCTCATCGACTTTGACCTCTCGGCCAACAACGGGGGCTGGCAATGGGCCAGCTCTAGCGGATGCGATGCGCAGCCCTACTTTCGCATTTTCAACCCCGTCACGCAAAGCGAAAAGTTTGACCCGCAGGGCAAATTCATCAAACGGTATTTGCCGCAACTTGCTGATTTACAAGGCGCAGACATCCATGCGCCATGGGACGCCAAACCACTGGCTTTGCAAGCGGCTGGGGTGACATTGGGAAAAGACTATCCCCTGCCCGTGGTGAACCACGCAGAGGCCCGAGAGAAAACGCTGGCGCGCTACGCCGTCGTCAAAAAAGCGGCCTAAGCTCAGCCAGGCAGCTGGGGGACCGTTTTAGATGGCCACCATCTCAAAGTCTTCTTTGCGGGCGCCGCACTCTGGACAAGTCCAGTTCATGGGCACATCGGCCCAGGCGGTGCCGGGCGCAATGCCGTCCTCTGGGCAACCAGCGGCCTCGTCGTAAATCCAGCCGCAAATTAAGCACATCCAAGTTTTAGTATCAGTCACAGTGTGGCACCGGTGTCGAATAGAATGAAACGATTGTATCGGGCTTCACTGTAACCCATGACCACTTCTTTACCTCCGTCAGATGCCCCCGATCTGGCCAACGACAGCGAAGACGACGCGTCGATTGCCTGTGTCTTGGTGTTCAATGCCAGCGACCCCAGCGGCGCCAGCGGCATCAGTGCCGACGTTCTGGCCATCGCTTCGGTAGGTGCGCACGCCCTGCCCGTCCTCACTGGCGCCTACGCCAAAGACACCGCGCAAGTTTTTGATTTTTTCCCCCTGACCGAAGAAGCCGTCGGCGACCAAGCCCGTGCCATCTTGGAAGATGTACCCCCACAGGTCATCAAAGTGGGCTTCGCCGGCAGCGCAGAAAACATCAGCATCATTGCCGAACTCACGGCCGACTACGACGGCGTGCCGGTGGTGGCCTACATGCCCAACCTGTCATGGTGGGAAGACGACCAAATCGACCAGTACCTCGATGCCTTTCGCGAACTGTTGTTGCCGCAAACCAGCGTGTTGGTCGGCCATCACAGCACTTTGCGCCGCTGGCTCTTGCCCGACTGGTCCAGCGAAAAAAACCCAGGCCCCCGCGACATTGCCAAAGCGGCATCCGAGTTGGGCGTGCCCTACACCTTGGTCACGGGCCTTACAGCCTCCGACCAACACATCGACAACGTCTTGGCCACACCCGAAACCGTGGTGGGCCACGAAAAATTTGAACGCATCGAGGCTGTGTTCAGCGGCGCAGGCGAAACCCTGTCCGCCGCACTGGCCGCCTTGATTGCCACTGGCCTCGATTTATCCGTGGCTGCCAGCGAAGCTTTGCACTACCTCGACCGTTGCCTGGACGAGGGTTTTCGCCCGGGCATGGGTCACGTCATTCCCGATAGACTCTTCTGGGCCTTACCCGAGTCCGAAGAGGGCGAAGAAGGCGATGAAGGCGGCCCCGACATGAACGCCGATTTTTTTGAAATGCCGATCAATGAAACCAAACACTGACCTCAACGACACCCTGTTCGAACGCGCACGCCAAGTTATTCCTGGCGGCGTGAACTCACCTGTTCGCGCCTTTCGCGCAGTGGGCGGCACACCCCGTTTTGTGAAGCGCGCTGAAGGCGCTTACTTCTGGGATGCCAACGGCAAAAAATACATCGACTACATCGGCTCTTGGGGCCCCATGATCTTGGGTCATGGCCACCCCGCCGTTTTAGAAGCCGTGCAAAAAGCCGCACTCGATGGCTTCTCGTTTGGCGCCCCCACCGAGCGCGAAGTCGAGTTGGTGGAAGCCTTGCTCAAGCTGGTCCCGTCCATGGACATGGTGCGCTTGGTCAGCTCGGGCACCGAAGCTGGCATGAGCGCCTTGCGCTTGGCCCGCGGCGCCACAGGCCGCAGCAAAATCATCAAGTTCGAAGGCTGCTACCACGGCCACGCCGATGCCCTCTTGGTCAAAGCCGGTTCGGGCTTGGCCACTTTTGGCAACCCCACCAGTGCAGGCGTGCCGCCTGAAGTGGTGCAACACACCTTGGTGCTCGAGTACAACAACATCGAGCAACTCGAAGAAGCCTTCAAAATTCACGGCAACGAGTTGGCGTGTCTGATGATCGAGCCCATCGCTGGCAACATGAACTTTGTGCGCGCCAGCGTGCCCTTCATGAAACGCTGCCGCGAACTGTGCAGCCAATACGGCGCCTTGTTGGTGTTTGACGAAGTGATGACCGGTTGCCGCGTCGCCTTGGGCAGCGCGCAAAGTGTTTATGCCAAAAGCATCCCTGGTTTCGAGCCCGACATGACCGTCATGGGCAAAGTGATTGGCGGTGGCATGCCTTTGGCTGCCTTCGGTGGCAAGCGCGCCGTCATGGAGCAACTGGCACCGTTGGGCCCTGTGTACCAAGCCGGTACTTTGAGCGGCAACCCTGTGGCCACCGCGTGCGGCTTGGCCACCTTGGCCGAAATCAGCAAACCTGGTTTCTTTGATGCACTGAGTGCGCGTACACGTTCATTGGTGGATGGCCTGTCGGCTGCAGCAGCGGCAGAAGGTGTGCCCTTTGCAGGCGACTGCGAAGGCGGCATGTTTGGTTTCTTCTTGCTGCCCACCTTGC
>CANGCI010000050.1 GCA_947451995.1 Comamonadaceae bacterium
CCATCACCGATGGCAAACCCATGCCCATTGAGGACTATTTCCGCTTGTTGTCGGTGGAAGGTTTGGAAGAGCGCCTGGCGCATCTGTACCCAGATCCAGCCAAGCGCGATGCCGAGCGTCCTCGCTATGCCGAGCGTTTGGAATTTGAGATCAACACCATCTTGAAGATGGGCTTCCCTGGTTACTTCCTGATTGTGGGTGACTTCATCAACTGGGCCAAGAAAAACGGCTGCCCCGTGGGGCCAGGTCGTGGTTCAGGTGCGGGTTCTTTGGTGGCGTATTCATTGAAGATTACCGATCTTGATCCCTTGCAATACAACTTGCTGTTCGAACGTTTCTTGAACCCAGAGCGGGTGTCCATGCCCGACTTCGACATTGACTTTTGCCAAACCAATCGCGATCGCGTGATTGACTATGTGAAAGACAAATACGGCCGTGATGCGGTCAGTCAAATTGCCACTTTCGGCACCATGGCGGCGCGTGCCGCCATTCGGGACGTGGGCCGTGTGCTCGACATGAGTTACACCTTCTGCGACGGCATCAGCAAACTCATTCCCAACAAGCCAGGGCAGCACATCACCATCGATGGCGCCATCAAGGCAGAGCCTATTTTGGCTGAGCGTTTGGAAAAAGAAGACGAAGTTAAAACGCTGCTGGCGCTGGCACAAAAATTAGAAGGCATGACCCGCAACGTGGGCATGCACGCGGGTGGTGTTTTGATTGCGCCAGGCAAGCTCACCGATTTTTGTCCTCTTTATCAACAACCCGGCAGCACGTCTGCTGTGAGTCAGTACGACAAAGACGACGTGGAAGCCATCGGCTTGGTGAAGTTCGACTTCTTGGGCTTGGCCACTTTGACCATTTTGGAGTTGGCGCGCGAGATGATCGTCAAGCGCCACAAAGGCCAAGAAAACTTTGCCTTTGAAAACATTCCACTCGACGACACAGCCACCTACAAATTGTTTGCAGACGGTCGCACTGAATCTGTGTTCCAGTTTGAAAGTCGCGGCATGCAGGGCATGCTGAAAGATGCGCGGCCTTCACGCTTGGAAGATTTGATTGCGCTCAACGCCTTGTACCGTCCCGGACCCATGGATTTGATCCCCAGTTTTGTGGCGCGTAAACACGGCCGTGAAGTGGTGGAGTATCCGCACCCCTTGGTTGAAAAAGTGCTGTCTGAAACCTACGGCATCATGGTGTACCAAGAGCAGGTGATGCAAACCGCACAGGTCTTGGGCGGGTACAGCTTGGGCGGCGCCGATTTGTTGCGCCGCGCCATGGGTAAGAAAAAGGCCGAAGAGATGGCCGAGCACCGCGCCATCTTCCGTAAAGGTGCCGAGGTCAATGGTTTGTCCGAAGTTAAAGCCGATGAAGTCTTTGACTTGATGGAAAAGTTTGCGGGCTACGGTTTCAATAAATCACACGCCGCGGCTTATTCTTTGTTGGCGTACCACACCGGTTGGCTGAAGGTTCATTTCACGGCGGAGTTTTTCTGCGCCAACATGACCATCGAAATGGACGACACCGACAAGCTCAAAGTCTTGTTTGAAGATGCTCTGAAGTTTGGCATGACCTTCGATCCACCCGACGTGAATCGGGGCACACACCGTTTTGAACCTGTCTCAGACAAAGTGATTCGTTACGGTTTAGGCGCGATCAAAGGCACCGGTCAACAAGCCATCGACGCCATTGTGAAAGCGCGCGAGGAGGGCGGCCCCTTCACCAGCTTGTTTGATTTCTGTGTGCGAGTAGACCGCAGTCGTTTGAATAAGCGTACCGTTGAAGCTTTGGTGAAGGCGGGTGCCTTTGATTCTTTGCAACGCAACCGTGCATCTTTGGCAGCGTCCATTGACCGTGCATTTGAGTTTTCTACGGCCACAGCCGCCAATGCCAATCAAGGCGGCTTGTTTGACATGATGGGCGACGATGCGCATGGCTCCAGCACGCAAGAACCTGACTTGGTCGATGTGTTGCCCTGGGGTGTCAAAGAGCAACTGACCAATGAAAAAACAGCTGTTGGTTTTTACTTGTCGGGCCATTTGTTTGATGCGGTTGAGCGTGAGGTCCGCTTGTTTGCCAAGCGCAAAATTGACGACTTGATCGACAGCCGTGAGCCACAGCTGTTGGCAGGCATCGTCAGTGACTTGCGCATCATCAATGGCCAACGCGGCAAGCTGGCTATTTTCAAATTGGACGACAAGAGCGCGGTGATGGAGGCAACAGCCGATGAAGCGATGATCAACGCCAATCGCCATTTGCTGAAAGACGATGAGTTGGTCATCGTGATGGCCAAGATGCAACCCGACCGTTTCTCGGGTGGTTACCGTTTGTCGATTCAGCAGGTGTGGGATTTGCCATCAGCCCGATGCCGCTTTGGCAAGTTTTTACGTGTGGCCGTCAATGGCCGCGCGCCTGAGGTGGCCAAGTTGGTGAAAGCTTTCCCGCCGCATCGCGAGATGACAGAGCAGGGCGAGTTGTTACGTGGCCTGCCTGTGCGTTTGAAACTAGAGCGTAAAGTCGACAACGTGGCCGCCAGTGCTGAGTTGCTCTTGGGTGAGCAAGCCAAGTTTTTCCCAAGCGATGCAGCCCTTTCCAGCTGGATTGCTCAAGCCGATCAGGGTAAAGCCGAAATCGTCTACGAAATTTAATTGCAGTCAGGGCTAAACAATTGGGGTCAGATCAACATTAATTTCCAATTAATATTGATCTGACCCCAATTGTTTGGCTCTGACCCCAATTAATCTTTGGGGCGGAAGCTAATCTCTAGAACTGGTGGGACTCGGCCGTCTTCGTCGCGGGGGAGGACGGCGGTTTTGTCGATGGCTTTGAGCACGGCTTCATCCCAGGCTTTGTTGCCACTGCTGGACAACAACTTTCTGCTCAAAATGGTGCCATCTGGTGATGTTTTGACCTCAACTTCCGCTTTGGGATTGCCGGCCACATCGTCCGTGAAGGTGATGTTCGGTTTGATGCGGGCACGAATTCGGCCTGCATAACTGGCAGAGGGGCCCGAAGATTTCAAGGCGGTGCCCTTGGCGTTTTCATCGCCTGTCGCGCCTGCCATGCCTTGCATGCGCTTTAAGTTTTCGCTGCGAAGTGCTGCGGCACGTTTTTCTTCAGCAGCTGCTTTCTTCGCGTCTTCTTTCGCCTTTGCAGCAGCCTCTTCCTTCTTCAAAGCTTCTTCTTTTTTCTTTTTCTCAAGCTCCTTGGTCTTTTCTTTCTCTTTGGCCTTGTCCTTCTCTTTTTCTTTGTCTAATTTTTCTTTCTCGAGCTTCTCTTTCTCAAGCTTCTTTTTCTTCTCTAAGTCAGCCGCTTTTTTCTCTTCGAGTTTCTTCTTCTCTTTTTCTTTTTTCAAGGCAATGTCGGCCGCTTCGCGCTCAGCGGCAGCATTCACTTTGGGCGGCGCAGGGACCGGTTTGGGTTCAGGTTTTGGTTCTGCCTTTTGAACAGGCTCAGGCGGCTTGACGGGTTCAGGTGGCGTGGGTTCGGGCTCTATGGCCGCAGGGGCCGCCTCAGCCGGCACCGCCGACCACAATTCAGCCGAAGCAGACAAGGTATTGGGTTCGGTCTTCCAATGAATGCCCCATGTCAATGCGGCCAACAGCAGCAAGTGCATGAACAAGGCAAACGACAACGAACGACCAAAGCCACCCACGGGTGGTGGCGCAAATTCGTTGTAGGCCGTGGCGTTCATGGAGTTCAAAAATCTAGCAGCTCAAAAGCAAATGCCCATCAAGGCGCTAATTGCACAGACAGGCCAACGCGCTGAATGCCTGCGCGCTGCAAGGTGTCCATCACCTTGACCACCGTTTCGTACTTCACGTTGCGATCGGCGCTGATGACCACGGCCGAGTTGGCTTGCCCCGTTTGTGCCATGCGAATCGTGTTGGCCAAACTGTCCATGTTGATCTTTTGCGTTTTGCTGTCGTTCACCATTTCCAAGCTGTCGTCCTTTTGAACCACAATTTGAATCACTTGATCGGGCTGCTTGGCGGCTTTGCCAACGCTGGGCAAATCCACCATGCTGGGTGTGATCATGGGCGCAGTGACCATGAAAATAATCAGCAGCACCAACATCACATCGATGAAGGGCACCATGTTGATTTCATTGATGGTGCGCCGGCCTCGGCCGCGTGAAGAAACAGCAGGCATGTGGATGCTCCCTGAAGATCAGTGACCAGAGGCCGAAAGACCTGCACCCGTTGGAATGCTGCCGGAGGCGCCGGTAGAGCCGCCCAAACTTCTTTGCAGAATGTTGGAGAACTCTTCAATGAAGGTTTCGAGTTTGATGGCCACGCGGTCAATGTCGCGCGCAAATCGGTTGTAGGCCACCACGGCAGGAATGGCAGAGAACAAGCCGATGGCCGTGGCCACCAAAGCTTCGGCAATGCCAGGCGCCACGGTGGCCAAAGTCACTTGCTGCATGCTGGCCAAACCTGTGAAGGCATGCATGATGCCCCACACTGTGCCAAACAGACCTACATAAGGTGAAACAGAGCCTACGGAAGCCAAGAAAGCCAATTGAGATTCTGCAACGTCCATCTCTCGTTGGAAGCTGGCACGCATGGCGCGGCGTGCACCGTCCAGTAAAGTGCCAGCATCTGAAATGCGGCGCTCGCGAAGCTTTTGATACTCACGCATGCCACTGGCAAAAATGCGCTCCATTGGACCGGCCAGTTTGGCGTTCTGAATGGCCGCTGCGAACAAATCATTCAAGCTGGTGCCCGACCAAAACTGTTGCTCGAACTCTTCGTTCAAAGTTTGGATGCGCTTGATGGCCGTGAGCTTGCGCACAATGGCGGCCCAACTGGCAATCGAGATGGCCATGAGGATGAGCATGACCAACTGCACCACAAAACTGGCATGCAACACGAGTTGGATGATGGACATGTCTTGGTTCATTGAAGTGCTTCCAAAATGGTGGCCGGAATGCGGCCTGGTTTCATGGTTTGGCTGTCGACCCATCCAATGCGGATGGTGCCCTCGGCCAATAATTTGCGTTCGCCGTCAACGGTCAGCCATGCTTGCTGGGCCAAGACCAAACTGGCGCGACCGGCTTCAGCGGTACGCGCTGTGACTTCTAACAAGTCATCCAAGCGCGCAGGCGAGAAGTATTTGATTTGCGTTTCACTCACCACAAACATGCCGCCGCTTTCTTCTTTCAAAGCGTGCTGCTGAATGCCCAATGAGCGCAACCATTCAGTGCGCGCGCGTTCGAAAAACTTCAGATAGTTGGCGTAGAAAACAATGCCACCGGCGTCGGTGTCTTCCCAGTAAATGCGAATGGGGAAAACAAAGGGTGATGTCATGCGCGTGCGCGGCCAGCCTGTCGGTCGGCTTGGACTTCGTGAGGACGTAGCTGCGGTGCCAGACCCTCCAGCACCGCGTTCACATACTTGTGGCCGTCGGTGCCGCCAAACTCTTTGGCCAACTCGATGCATTCGTTCAAGCTGACGCGCCAGGGCACATCAAGGCAATGCTTCATCTCGAAAACGCCAATCCACATGGCGGCGCGTTCAATGGGGGAGATCTCGGCCATGCTGCGGTCCAGCAGCGGCAAAATCAGTTTGTCCAGGTCAACGGCTTGTTCGGCGCAGCCGTACAACAAGGCATCGTAGTGCGCCGAGTCGGCTTTGTGAAAACCCGACAAATCGCGTGTGAAGACATCAATGTCGGCCGCTTCGTTTTTACCCACGATCACTTGGTACAAAGCTTGTAGCGCAAACTCACGGGCGCGACTGCGTGCCGACTTGCTGGCTGATTTGCCAGGTTTGCGGCCAACGCTTTTGCTGCTGTTGGGTTGTGCGTCGTCAGCCGAAGATGCGTGCTGCTCGCTCATGCCAGTTCCTCGTCCAGGTCGTCGTCACCAATCGACAAGTCTTCCATCAGCATCGCCATCTCAACGGCGACGCGTGCCGCATCACGGCCTTTTTCTGTTTGACGTGCAATGGCTTGTTCCAAGTTCTCGGTGGTGAGAATGGCGTTGGCAATTGGCACGTTGTAGTCCAGCGCAATGCGGCTGACGCCTGCGCCCGATTCATTGGCCACCAATTCGAAGTGGTAGGTTTCACCGCGAATGATGCAACCTACAGCGACCAAGGCGTCGTACTCGCCGCGCTCGGCCATGGCTTGCAATGCAATGGGCACTTCCAAAGCGCCTGGCACCAACACGTGGTCGATGTCGTGGACGCCTAAATCTTCCAATTCACGGATGCAGGCCACTGCCAACGCGTTCGTGATGCCTTCGTTGAAGCGCGCCTGCACGATGCCGATGTGCAGCCCCAAGCCGTCTAATTCTTGCTCAATACCTTTGTCTGCGCCTTGCATGATTTATTCCTTAGGGATGTAACCGGTAACTTCCACACCATAACCCGCCATGCTGGGCATGCGTCGGGGTTGGCCCATCAATTTCATTTTTTGCACACCGCACTCGCGCACAATTTGGATGCCAACACCGTAAGTGCGCAAGTCCATTTTGCTGCGATTGGGGGCTTGGGCAGAGCGGGCGCGACCTTCAAACTGTGCCAACAATTGCTCGGCGCTTTCGCCGCAGTTGAGCAGCACCGCAACGCCTTGGCCTTGCTTGTTGATGTAGTCGAGGCTGTTCTCCAAACTCCAGGAGTGCATGCTGCGACCCACTTCCAGTACGTCAAATACCGACAAAGGCTCGTGCACGCGAACGGGCACTTCGGTGTCGGCAGACCAAGAACCTTTGACCAAGGCCAAGTGCAGGGACTGACTGGGCTTGTCTTTGAAGGCGTGAACCGTGAATTCGCCGTGCGCTGTTTGCATCACGCGGGAACCAACTTTTTCAACCAAAGACTCTGTGCGATTGCGGTATTCGATGAGGTCGGCAATGGTGCCAATTTTCAAACCGTGTTCAGCAGCAAAGATTTGCAGATCAGGCAGACGGGCCATGGTGCCATCGTCTTTCATAATTTCGCAAATCACGGAGGAGGGGCTGCAACCGGCCATGGTGCCCAAGTCGCAACCGGCTTCGGTGTGACCTGCGCGCATCAACACGCCACCGTCTACTGCTTGCAAAGGAAACACGTGACCGGGTTGAACCAAGTCGGTGGCTTTGGCGTTGGCCGCCACAGCGGTTTTGACGGTCAATGCTCGATCGGCTGCAGAAATGCCGGTGGTCACACCTTCGGCCGCTTCAATGGACACCGTGAAAGCCGTGCTGTACACGGTGCCGTTGCTGGCAGCCATGGGGGGCAACTTGAGGTGTTCGCAACGTTCACGGGTGAGCGTGAGGCAAATGAGGCCACGGCCAAAGCGCGCCATGAAGTTGATGGCCTCTGCCGTCACGTGGTCGGAGGCGATCAGCAAATCGCCTTCGTTTTCGCGGTCTTCGTCGTCCACCATAATGACGATGCGTCCTGCGCGCAAGTCGGCCACGATGTCTTCAACGGGAGAAATTTGGACAGGCGTCAAGGTTGCGCCAGAATTCGTGCTCATGTCTCTACTTTCAATGTTGCTGGCCAGCCCGGAAGGCTGAAGCCGCGGAGTTGGCTGAGGCTTCGTTGCTGAGCATGCGCTCAACATACCTTGCGATCAAATCGATTTCTAAATTCACAGCGCTGCCTTGTTGCAAAGTACCAAGTGCTGTGTTGTCCACTGTGTGGGGAATGAGGTTGATGCTGAACTCGCAGCCTGCATCTTTGTCAGTCACTTTGTTCACGGTCAGGCTGACGCCATTGACGGTGATCGAGCCTTTGTAGGCCAAGTACTTCCCCATGCCGACAGGGGCTTGAATGCGAAGTTCCCAGCTTTCGCCTACTTGTGCAAAGTGTGTGACGCGGCCCATGCCGTCCACATGGCCAGACACGATGTGGCCGCCCAAACGGTCGTGCGCGCGCAACGCTTTTTCCAAATTGACCTTGCCCACTTTGTCCAAGCCGCAGGTTTTGTCCAGCGATTCGGCGGAGATGTCGATGGTGAATTGGTTGGCCGCCAGATCAAAGGAGGTGACGGTCATGCAGGCGCCATTGATGGCAATGCTGTCACCCAGGCCAACGTCATCCAGGTAGCCCGGAGGCACCTCAAGAGTGAGTCGCTTGCCATGGCTTAAAGAGCTGCCCAGGTCGTGGAGGGCGGCGATACGCCCCACGCCGGTGATGATTCCGGTAAACATGGCGCGTATTTTCGCAGGGATTGGTGCTGTTTAGGGCAGGACCCTGGCCAAAACCCGTAAATCTTTGCCGATTAATTGGGTTTCTGTGAAGGTGAGGGCAACACCCTGTGACAAGTCCTCCAGAGGCCCCCATTGCGCCATGCCTTGGCCGATGCCCAGCATTTGGGGGGCCAAGTACACCAGAAACTCGTCAATACAGCCTTCTCGAATGAGTGAACCGTTGAGCTTGTGCCCCGCTTCGACGTGAACTTCATTGACTTCGCGTCGCGCCAAATCGCTGAGCAGCGCGGCTAAATCGACCTTGCCCTGCGCGTTCGGCAACAGGGTGACGTGGGCACCTTGCGCCTCCAGCGCGGCTCTTTTGTCAGCGTTGTCGACCGCGCCATAAATCCAAATTTGACGGGGCGTTTGCGCCAATGGGCCTGTGTGCTGAAAAAACTTCGCGTGCAGAGGCGTTTCTAGCCTGCTGTCCACGATGACCAAATGCGGCATGCGGGGCGGGTTTTCCAAATCCTTGCAAAGTCGCAGGTCCAACAGGGGATCGTCTTCCAGAACGGTGCCAATGCCAGTGAGGATGGCGCAAGCGCGGGCGCGCCAAGCATGGCCATCGGCGCGTGCCTCGGGCCCGGTGATCCATTGACTTTGACCGTTGGTCAGGGCCGTTTGGCCGTCTAAGGAAGCTGCAATCTTCATTCTCACCCAAGGCTTTTGATGCGTCATTCGGCGCAGAAACCCCGGGTTTTGAACGGCCGCTTGCGCTGCGCCGTCGCCAACTTGGACTTCAATGCCTGCCGCTTGGAGGCGCTCAAAACCTTTGCCAGCCACCGCGGGGTTGGGGTCGGAGAGTGCTGCCACCACTTTGCCCAATTGGGCATGCACCAGCGCGTCACAACAAGGGCCGGTGCGGCCCTGGTGGGCACAAGGCTCTAGCGTGACATAGGCTGTGGCGCCTTTGACGGAATTTCCTTTGGACTGAGCGTCTTGCAGGGCCATGATTTCGGCATGTGGACCGCCGGCACGTTGGGTGTGACCTTGTCCCAACACCTTGCCCTGCGCATCCACAATGACGCAGCCCACCCGCGGATTGGGCGAGGTGATGCGCATGGCTTGTGCAGCCAAATCGAGCGCCCATTGCATGGGCTGGCTGGGTGGCAGAGAGCTGTTGAGGTGGGCGTCCATGGTTGCAAGGATACGATAAGTTGCTGTCATTTAGCGGCCCACCCACAACGGCGTGCTGGTTCGGCGATTTCGCCATTCAATTTGCATGGCTTGCTGGTCTTCATGCCACGTGACGGCGATGCGCAATTCTTGCAAGTGCGCAGGCGGCATGTCGGCCATCGGAATGCTGATGACGTGCCAAGTGCGCACGAAGGCCAAGTCGGGGTGGGTGGCGATGGGATAAAGCAGGTCCTTCGATTGAAATAGGTGTTGGCACGTGGGCGTTTGAACACCCCAGCATTCCGTCAAGTCTTGCGCCAAGCCACTGGCCACATCCACATGGCGACTCAGTTGGCTTGCGTTCAATGTGGCCACGCTCAAGCGCACGGCGCCTGCCAAGCCAAACGCCAGCATGGCGCTGGCCATGATCGCCTCCAACACAGTGAATCCCGCATGAGCCTGCCTCGCTTGAGTGCGTGGCGGAAGTTTGGTGTCAGTACCCCGCATTTTTCCAAGTTCCAGCCACGCGCTGCACACGCGATGCTTGAACACCCACAGGCCAGTTGAAATTGAAGGCGGCATGTGCGTTGGTGGTGCCAGTGAGCCCACGCTGGCCACTAAGCAAGGCCAACTTCTGGTTGGGTGCCAAGCTGGACTCCACCCCCAACTGCCCCGCAATGATGCCGCTTTGCCAGTTCAACATCTTGCTGGCTTGGCATTGATTTTGAAAGAACACCGTGCCCACCACTTGCGTTGAACTGGCCAGTGAGGGGCAAAGAATGGCGCAGGCCTCTGAGGAAAAAACCAAGACCACGGGCGAGGTGGGGGTGCCAATGCTTTGGGTCCAAAGTTGAGGACTGTCAATCCAATACACGGTGCGCGAAGCTTGGCTGTCGGCAGTTAAGCCATTGCGCAACTGAAGCGCAGACAAGGCTTTGACTTGCGAAGGTGTGAGTTCACCAAACACGGTTTGCCATGCCAAAGGCTTGCACGGTGGCGCATCAGCACTCAGCACTTGTTCGTTCAAGACAAGGGAGGGGAGTTGGGTGTCAGGCGAGTTAGTCGAGGCATTGACTGCCAGGGGTGCGCTGAGTGGAACGTAGACACTTTGCTGCACCGTGGCCCGACTGCCTGCGCCGGGATGCAGTTCATTCAGCTTGGCATCGACCATGACTTGAATGCGGTGGGGCGCATTGCGAACATCGCGGACCATGCGGACCTGCGATGCAGTCTGGTGCGTCCACTCAGGCAAAGGCAATTGGGTCAGCGGCCACAGCGTGCACTGCCACTGAGGGGGTGCTTTGCCTGCAGGGCAGTGGATGGCCGCGCTGGACAACCATATGCGTGCATCTGCTTCGAGGCTGTCCTTGCCGTAGGCTTGCTCTAGATGCGCCAAAGTTGTTTCCAAAAGGGCTTCAGAGTTGGCCAGTGCTTGGGCTGCATGCATTTGCTGATGACTGCGAAGCTTCTCGGCGTTGACCGCTTGCAAACAAAGCCAGCCCCACAAACCAGTGAGGATCAGCAACACGGTGCTGGCCCAAAGAGTGGCTAAGCCGCGCTGGTGCATGACGCCGTGGTGGGGCGCATGCGCGCATGCACATTGCGCAAACGAACATGTCGTTGCCAAGTGGCGGGTACGGGCGCTTGGGTGGCCTGACTCCTTACTTCTAGAGAGAGCAAGTCGCCTTGACTGCTGCTGCCAGCGTCACATTCCCATTGAAAGTTAAGCGCCAAAATTTGCAAACTCCGGTTGTCATTCAAGCTGGTCCAGACCGCGGGTTGACAAGAGGTTTGTGTTTGCAAAATAGTGCCGTTCAATCGAAAGCCGCTGCATTCGTTGTTGTCGCGCAGGGCGTTGTCGTTGCGGTTGACTGTGAACAATATTTGATGAGGACTAACTTGCAAATCTTGGGGTTCACCTTGAAATTGTGCGCGCCGAAGGTCGTGCACCAAAGTGTCCATCAAGGCGCGAAGTTCTTGCTGGGTTTGGCTGCGCTGCACAATGTGCCGATCACTGCGCCATTGCAATGCAGCCCAGGTGCTGGCGGCTGCAAGCAGGCTCAAACCCAAAGTCAGGCCCAAGAGCAGGTTCACCATGGCCAGCACCGCCCTGGATCGGAATCTAGGAGTTTGCTGGTGCGTTGTACAACACCTTCTGCCGTTAAACGCAAACTGATGACTGTGCAGGGTTCATCGCGCGCCTGCAAGCCAACGGCCGTTGCCTGTAATTCAAAACTTTGTGCGTTGGCGTTTTGCACCTTGAGTGTGTAGTGTCCTGCCGTTGACTGGGCGTTGGGCCAAGACAATTCCGACAAGGTGCTGGCGTATTGCGTGTGCAAACCGCGCCACTGCAATTGACGCAGATGCAATTGTTCCAATGCGTTGTGGGCATCTTGCCGTCGAGTTTTGAGCCATTGCTGTTCAAGGCTTGGCAATGCAATTCCCAAGAGGATGGCCAGCAGCGCGATGCTCAAGACGGATTCGATCAGCGTGAAGCCTTGAAGCTGAGGTTTGTTGCTTGGATGCATGTGTGAAGCATCTCTCAAACGGCAGACGCAAGGCTCACAAGTGCTTGCAGCCAATGCGTGATGTAGGGCGATGCAATGGCGCAGCCAACTGCGTGAAGCACCATCCTTCCATGTCACAATTTTCGAATCAAAGAGGCCACAGTTTGCTAGACACGCTGTTTGCACTTTTCATTGTGGTTTTGTTGTGTGGTGTGGCGGCATCCGCCATGCAGGGCTTACAAACCAGTGCACACCTTCAAACCGCAGCACAAGATTTGCACAGTGCCGTTCTAACAAGCAGAACACAAGCCTTGCGTTTGGAAAAGCGCGTCACGCTGTGTGCAGCGGCCAAAACTACAACGAGCAACTCAGCACTTGGCAGTGGTATCACTTCGCTGCGTTGTCATGTGAGCAGCGATGGCCCTTTTGGCAATGTGTGGCGCCAGGGGTGGTTGATGTTTGAGGATGACAACAACAACGGCATTTGGGATGAAGGAGAGGTGCGCTTGGCGCAGCACGAAATTTTGCATCGCACTGTTTCAGCCAGTGGCAACGCCACGGTCAATCGTTTTGTCTCGTTTGGTGCGAGTGGCCGCAGTTTGGCTTTGAATGGCGCATTTCAAGCTGGCACCCTGACGGTCTGTGAGGGGCAAACACAGAACAGCACTGGCTGGCGCGTGGTGGTCAATGCCGTGGGGCGTCCGCGCCTGGAGAAAATGTTGATCGAAGATTGCCCGGGCTAATAAGCCCCTGCACTGGTGCGGCAAGAGGCTTTCGAACCCGCCAGTCTTGGAGATGACTTTGTAGAAAAGTGAAGTGAAATTACTTGCTGACTTCGTCCACCAACAATTTGAAATCGTCGATGTCTTCGAAACTGCGGTACACGCTGGCAAATCGAACGTAGGCCACTTTGTCGAGTTTCTTCAGCTCGCGCATCACCAACTCACCAATTTTGTTGGATGCAATTTCGCGTTGCGCCAAGTTCAGCAATTTTTCTTCAATGCGCTCAATGGCCGAGTCGACTTGTTCAGTACTGACGGGACGTTTGCGCAAGGCCAAGTTCATGCTGGCGCGCAACTTCACGCGTTCGTACTCAATGCGGCGACCATCTTTTTTAACGATGGCCGGAAAAGTAACTTCGGGCCGCTCGTAGGTGGTGAAGCGTTTTTCGCACGCCGCGCATTGGCGGCGGCGGCGAATCAGGTCGCCATCTTCAGCCAGCCGCGTCTCCACCACTTGGGTGTCGTTGTGGCTGCAGAAGGGGCACTTCATTTGTAAACAGGGAAACGTGCGGTCAAGGCATTGACCTTGGCGCGAACGGCTTCGATGTTGGCAGGATCGTTTGGATTGTCGAGCACATCGGCAATGAGGTGAGCCGTGATGCGCGCTTCTTCATCCTTGAAGCCACGCGTGGTCATGGCGGGTGTGCCAATGCGCACGCCGCTGGTGACCATGGGTTTCTCGGGATCGTTGGGGATCGAGTTTTTGTTGATGGTCATGTGCGCTTGGCCCAGCGCAGCTTCTGCCACTTTGCCGGTAATGCCTTTGGAGCGCAGGTCGACCAACATCACGTGGCTTTGTGTGCCGCCGCTCACAATGCGCAAGCCGCGTTGGGTGAGGGTTTCTGCAATGATTTGCGCGTTCTTGATCACTTGCTGTTGGTAGGCTTTGAACTCGGGTGCCATGGCTTCTTTGAACGCAACCGCTTTGGCCGCAATGACGTGCATGAGCGGGCCGCCTTGCAGGCCAGGGAAAATGGCGCTGTTGATGGCTTTTTCGTGCTCGGCCTTCATCAAGATGATGCCGCCACGAGGGCCGCGCAAGCTCTTGTGGGTGGTGGATGTGACCACGTCGGCGTGGGGCACAGGGTTGGGGTACACACCGGCGGCAATGAGGCCTGCGTAGTGCGCCATGTCGACCAAGAAAATGGCACCCACATCTTTGGCCACTTTGGCAAAGCGTGCAAAGTCAATGTGCAAGCTGTAGGCCGAAGCGCCGGCAATGATCAGCTTGGGTTTGGTTTCGTGC